>JBDHDN010000054.1:0-13258 GCA_039591485.1 Gemmatimonadota bacterium | reverse complement strand
AGCCGGAGGGTGCGACCCCGCCTCGGCGTCCCGTACATCGGGCGCCTGGATCCCTCTCTACTGCAGTCTTCAAGATGAAGGGGTGATGAAGCCCCAATGAAGCGGGAAAGGGCTCGCTGCGTCCCGTCGAGCTCGACGCTGTCGGCAGGGACGATTGGCGCCCCACGCCTGCCCGGCAACGGGCCGCAGAGGGCTCAGGCGTCTGTGCCCGCGCCCGCCGGCTCGAAGGCGGGCGGGGCGCCCGGTCGGGTGCCGCCGTACACATCGACCAGTGTCCGGCAGAGGAAGTACAGCGTCCCCGCGGCGAGCACCCGATGTGGCTGCTCGATCCAGAGGCCGCTGCCGGGTAGTGCAAGGTCGTCGACGGCGGCTCGGCTGATGCCGAGCCGCGGCACCGGCAGCACGGTCGTCACGCCGCCGACGGGCGGTACACCACCACGCGGACCCGACGGCGATTCGGCGTGTGTTAGGTCCGATCACCGATCAGCCGCAGCACTTCCGGCAGCAAGACCCGGGTGGTAGCCATCGCCTCACGGGCGTGGATCGTCTCGGTTCCTCGCCAGTCACCGAAGTACCCCCCGGCTTCGCGAAGGATCGGTGGAAACGGTGCACAGTCCCACGCGCTCATCACGGGATCGAGCGCGACTTCCGCACGCCCGGTGGCCACGAGTAAGTACGCGTACGCGTCGGCCCAGCCCGCACAGAACCCGGCAGCCCGCGTGAGCCGCATGAAGGCATCCGAGCGGCCATGCGGTTCGAATGCGGCGACGTTGGCATGCGTGACAATGCCGTCGGCAACGGCACGCGCACTCGATACCCGCGCGGGTCGGCCGTTCCAGCGACACCCCAAGCCCGTCGCAGCCGCCAGCATCTCCTTGAGCACGGGGAAGTAGGCCACGCCGACCTCTGCGCGCCCGTCGATCTCGAGTGCGATCAGCACCGCATAGAGCGGGACCCCACGAGCAAAGGCGCGGGTCCCATCGATCGGATCCACATACCATCGGTACTTCGCGTTGCCAGTCGGCTCACCCCCGAACTCCTCCCCCACGATCGCGTGGTCAGGAAACGCGGTCCCGATCCGTTCCCGGATCAACTCTTCGGCGAGTCGATCGGCGACCGTCACGGGCGACGCGTCCGCCTTCACGTCGCTGTCGAGGTGCTGCTGCTGGTAGTAGCCAAGGGTCAGCTTGCCGGCTTGCCAGGCGGTCTCGATGGCGAAGTCGAGATAGGGTCTCAAGTGCTCGGACACGTGGGGCCTCGGTGCATGGGTAATTGCGGAGCCCTGGGGATGCTGGTCGAACCATTGCGCCGGTGTAGGTTATGGTAATCGCGGTGCGGAGCGCGGACCACGGGTGGGGGCATTCGGATACCGGTTCTTGCCCACGGGCCGTGACGGCTCGTGGAGCCACGTGGAGGAACATGCCGTCTTCCAAGCCAGCGCGCCGGTCGAAGCCGGTGGCAGCCGACATCGATGTCTTCGGACTGACGGATGCCGGCCGCGTCCGCTCGGACAATCAGGACCACTTCCTCATCGCCAGCCTGCACAAGCTGCTCAAAGTCCAGCGCACGAGCCTCCCCGAGCCGAACCTCACCGATCTCGTGAGCGAAACCCGAGGCTACCTGTTCCTGGTTGCCGACGGCGTGAGCGGCCAGCCGGACGGGAATGTGGCGAGCGGAACTGTGCTCCGGACCGTGGCCGAGTACGTGACGGACTTCATGGATCTGTACCGCCGCCTCGATTCGCAGATGGAGACACCGTTTCTGGACGAGTTGGCCAGATCGGTGGAGCGGAGTCATGTGGTGCTACGCAGGCAGGTACCGTCCGACGGATCGGACGAGAGTCTCGCCACGACGCTGACCATGGTGGCGGTACTCTGGCCACGAGCGTACCTAGTCCAGGTGGGAGACAGCCGGTGCTACCGCCTCCGTGACGGAACGCTCGAGCTACTTTCGCAGGATCAGACGATTGCGCAGGCGCTCGTCGACTCGGGGGCGCTCACCCCCGAGGAGGCGAGAAGGTCTCCCTTCCGCGGCATCCTGGCCAGCGCGATTGGTGGACCCACGGCCGATCCCGTGACATTCGCCGCCGACTGCCGTTGGGACGACATTCTTCTGCTGTGCACGGACGGTCTGACCCGGCATGTGTCGGATGAGGAGATCGAGGCGGAACTGCGCACGATCGAGTCGGCCGAGCAGGGCTGCCGTTGCCTCGTCGAGCGTGCGCTCGAACGCGGCGGCCGGGACAACGTGACCGTCGTGATCGGTCGGCTGCGGCCGAAGCCGGGGAGTGATGCCATCGACGCGGATGTCGATGCCGGGTAGACCGGCGAACTGACGGTTCGAAGGGCCGATGGGCGGCAGGAACGCGCATGCCACCCACTGATCCTCAGAATGCGATGGTGACCGTATCTGGTCGCTCGACGGGCTTGAGCCCTCGCAGCACGCGCCACCGATCCGTCCCCGGCTCACCGATCCGCACCGTATACGTGCCGGTCCTGAACACCGGAGGCGTGAATCGGTTCTCCCGAATCCGAATCGTGTAGAGCATACCGCCATCCGCCTCCTGGACTACCTGCATGACCGGTTCGGTCATGCCACTGATGGTGAGCGTCGGGAGTCTGGCAGCCGCGTATGCCGTGAAATTGTCGAGCTGGTCGAAGGTCACCGGCCACCCCTCGTAGGGCTTCCCGTCGGCGGAGGGATCCGACCACCGGGGCCATGCCTCGAACGTGATGCGGCGCGTGGTGCGCTCGAAGCGCGCGATGCCGTACCCGGGCGCACGCTCGTGCAGTCGCGTCGGCACGCGGTCGCTCTGGGAGGGGTTCGCGACGGCGTACACGGTGATGCGATTCCCGAACCCGTCGCGGTACCGCCCCGTGTAGCGTGGCGCTGACGGATCGCTGTTGGCACCGCGTGATGGAGGGTACCACCGCCGCGGCCAGAAATTCGCAACGGAAGGCACGCACAGCGCAAAGGACGCGTCGTCCCAATCTTCCACCCCGTACCGAATCGTGCTCGCGAGGTGCTGATCGCCGGCGATGTGAACGGCAAACCCGCGGCGCATGGCTTGCAGCGCACGGTTTCGGCCCGACGGTGGCCAACCGTTCGAGTCCATATCGGCGACGGGCCGTTCGTCCTCGGGGTATTCGTCAGCCTGGAGGATTGGGAGGGATGGGATGACCGCGCCGGTCCGGGCCGTGTCGGGGAGTGTGGCAATGTTGGCGAAGATCGTCTGCGAGAGTACGACCTTCATCCAGGTTCCGTCCCGCCAGTCGGCTGCCCATGCGTCGAGAAAGGCAAGCTGCCGCTCGCCGAGCAGCACGCCGTCGGGGTGGTCGGCGTCGCCGACCAGATCGAACGCCGAGTTCAGTGACCAGCCATTCCACACCTCGGCTTGTGGCAAGAGCGGCTTCGGGGCCGACTTGAACTTGCGGTCCTCGATCACCGCGAAGCTCACTCCACCGTACAGCACGTCGGTGTAGTACACGCCGATCCCCTGCTCGACGGGTGCGGGATCGAACGCGTCGGGCAGGTGACTGGTCTGTGTGCGCTGCACCATGTTCACCCAGTCTGCCGGCAGCTTGTATCCACCCGCGTCCTGCGCCTCCGCTCCGCTCGTGCCGGGCGGGGTAGCGCGGCCCCCGGCTCCCCACACGTTGCCGTGAAATACGTCATGATCGTCCGGGATCGTGATGGCGGGAATCTCGGCGGTCAGCTCGCCGAAGGCCCAGAGCCAGAGGTACCACTTGTACAGATAGTCCTCGTACGGGTGCGCAAAATCGGCTCGGGTCGGACTCGCGCCCTCGTAGACTTGGTCGCCGCTGAAGAACAGGATGTCCGGGCGGTGCGCCCGCACGTGCCGCAGGATGTCACCATGGGGGAACCAGACGCCGGTCGCCCAGTCGAAGCTGGCACGATCCACGCTCTCGGCCACATTGTGATTGCCGGTGAACGCGGCGACCACGATCGCGTCCTGCGCACTGGGATCGCGGCGGACGATACCGTGATGCTCGTAGGTTCCAGGCTCACCGTCTGATGTCGTCAGTGCATACGTCACGCGAAATGGTGTATCCCGCGTGTCGTCCCAGTCGGGTACCGTGAAGGTAGCCGTGTACCCGGGCGCGATGACCTCCGCAGTGGCCACTGCCACCCAACGCCCATCGCGTCGGATCTCCAGCGTGGCCGATGGTGCGTCATCGGCACCGATCGGCAGCAGCTGTGCGGTTAGTCTCAGCGTGCGCCGGCTCAGCGTGTGCTGCGTTCCGAGGATCGGGCCCGCTGTACGGTCGTCGTAGCGCTCGAGCTTCGTGCCGGTCACGATGACTTTCGAGAACCAGAACGTGGTTCCAGTCTCGGCCCGGCTGTCAGACACGAGGGCGATACTGCCGATCAGTCTGCCTGCAGCGACTCCGCTGGTGGTGATCCGAACGGTGTCACGGTTCGCGTTCCACAACGCGGCTTGGACCGCGATTTCGTAGCTGCTCGCGAGGGGACGGGCTTCGAGTCGGATCGACACCGAGTCGATCGGTCCCCGAGGCGTGTCGGTGGTGATGATGGTCTGCGCTCCGCGCTCGAGATCACGCAGGAACAGCCGTCCCTCGAGGTCGACGCCGGCGTACAGTCCCGCCGACGGACCGGGGGCGTGATGGATCAAGGCGGCGGCGCGGTAGTCCAGCCCCCGCCCCGCCCCGACGAGGAACCCGGCGGAGCTCTGTCCGCTGCCGGTTGCCGTCTCGCCGGCAGGCCCGAAGGTGGCGGACAGATCGAAGTGGCCCTGCACCGGTCCGAGGCTCCGCGTCAAGAGGTGGACTGTGCGCAGCGGCATGTCGGCCGTGGCTTCGAGCCGCCCGTCCGCGACGCGCCAGTCTTGCAGTCGGTTGGCCCAGAGCCCGGGGCCTACCCAGCGCCGATCGGGATTGCTGGACCAGTCGATCCGCAGCGGTACCTCATCGCCCGTGCACGCGACGAAGACGGCGGCAACAAGTGGGGTGAGCGAGCGACGGTAGGACACACGGCCTCCATCGAGCCGATTCGAGTTGTACATAATGGAGTTGCGCCGATGCAGGAAGGTGCCAGTCCTGAGCCTGACGTGATTCAATCAGTCGCGCCGGCAAGGCGACCCAGCACGGACGCCACGACGTTCCGCAGCTGCACGGCCGTGAACGGCTTGGGCAGGAAGTCGGCCGCGCCGCGCCGCATTGCCTCGACGGCGGCATCGATCGTAGGATAGCCGGTGATCAGCACGATCGCCGTCCCCGGAGAAAGCGTCCGGATCTTCGGAATCAGCGCGAGCCCGTCCGCATCGGGCAGGTAGAGATCGAGCAGGATTAGGGCGGGCACACCCGGGGCGATCGCGGCGAGCGCCGCGTCGGCGTCTGGAGCGGTCGTGACGCGGTATCCCTCGGGTTCGAGAATGCGCTCGCACGAGTCGCGCGTGACCTTGTTGTTGTCGACGACGAGAACCGGTGTCCCTCGGGGATCGTCAGCCATAGGGTACCGTCGCCGGGAGGGTCCTCCTGCACCCTACGATATGCGGGGCTCGTCCGCCATCCGGAAATGCTGCAGCCGCGTCTCGGTTTGCCCGTACGCGGCCGAGCGGCTGAGGTAGGGCGGCGCATCGCGACGTTGCTGGCCGAGACGACGCCGGTCGGATATGCTTCCGACGAGGCAGGTACGCCAGTGCGAACCGGGGGCATCACCGGCACCCTCCGTGGAGCGGCCCCAATGCATCGATCGATCTTCTCCGTTCTCCTCCCCTCATGCATCGCCCTCGCGGCTGCGACCGCGTCTCCAGCCGTCGGGCAACCGACCGTCGACGAGCTGCTCCAGGCCTTTCGCGCCCGCAACATCGGGCCGGCCAACATGGGTGGCCGGGTCGTCGATATCGAGGCCGTCGAGCGCGACTTCGCGACCGTATACGTGGCTGCGGCGTCCGGCGGCGTGTGGAAGTCGGTCAATGCGGGCAACACGTGGAGGCCGATCTTCGACGAGTACGCGTCGGCGTCCATCGGAGACGTCGCGCTGTTTCAGCCGGATCCCGACATCGTGTGGGTGGGGACAGGCGAGGCGAACAACCGCAACTCGGTCGCGTGGGGTGACGGGATCTACAAGTCGACCGATGGTGGCGAGACCTTCGTCAACATGGGACTCGAGACGACGCAGCAGATCGCACGTGTCGTGACGCATCACCGCGATCCCGACGAGGTGTACGCCTGCGCACTCGGTCACCTGTGGGGGTACTCGGGAGACCGCGGCCTGTTCAAGACCGATGACGGCGGGGAGACGTGGACGAAGCTCGGTGGCGGACTCCCGGACGATGGCAAGACCGGCTGCACCGATCTCGTCATGCATCCGACCGACCCGAGCACACTGTACGTCGCCTTCTACCTGCGTCTCCGACAGCCCTGGACTTTCCAGAGCGGCGGCCCACACGGCGGGATCTTCAAGTCCACCGACGGGGGAAGCTCGTGGCGCAAGCTCACCATGGGCCTGCCCGACGGGGAGACGGGGAGAATCGGCCTCGCGATCTACCGGCAAGACCCCGCTATCGTCATGGCGTTCGTTGAGGCAACTCAGAGCAACGACCTCGCCGTGCCGGGTTCCGGCGTCTACCGCTCCGAGGACGCGGGTGAGACCTGGAGCTACGTCAATACCTACAACAACCGGCCATTCTACTATTCGCAGATCCGGATCAACCCGACGGACGACCAGCGCGTGTACCTGCTGACGACACGGTTCATGGTGTCGGACGACGGTGGGAGGACGATTCGCAACGGTAGCGAGGACCAGGAGATCCACGGCGACTTTCACGCGATGTGGATCGATCCCGCCGACGGCGACAGGTACTACATCGGCGACGACAAGGGGCTGCACCTCACCTTCGATCACGGCGAGCACTTCTTCTTCCTCGACAACCTCCCGATTGCCCAGTACTACCGGATCGGCCTCGACATGCGGGACCCGTACTACGTGTACGGCGGATTGCAGGACAACGGCACCTATGGCGGACCGAGCTTCGCTCGGGACAATAGGGGAATTCTGAACGACCACAACTGGAAGCTCCACTGGGGCGACGGCATGTATGTCGCGGTTGATCCGTACGACTGGCGGATGCTCTACACCGAGGCCGAGAACGGCAGCTTTCGACGGTACGACGTCTTGACTCATCGGGTCGAGTACTCGGAGCCCCGTCCGGGTACCATTGTCAACTACACGGCGGCCGTCCCCGAGCGCGAACAGCGCGGTGGCGCCGAATTCCGCTACAACTGGTCGGCGCCGATGGTGATGTCACCCCACGATCCGGCGACGGTATTACTCGGCGCGCAGTTCCTGTTCCGCAGCACGGACCGTGGAGTGACGTGGACGATCGTCAGTCCCGATCTCACTGCAGCGCGGCCCCCGACCTGCGTGCAGGGCGAGAGCGGTGGCATCACGCCTGACAACACCGGTGCGGAGTACCATTGCACGATCACGTCGATCGCCCAATCCCCCATCACGCCCGACGTGATATGGGTAGGCACGGACGACGGCAACGTACAGGTCACGAGGGACGGCGGGCGGTCATGGACCAACGTGCGACGCGGCGTGCCCGACGTACCGGAGGGTATCTGGGTCGGCAGGGTAGAGGCATCCCATCACGATCCGGCCGTCGCGTACGTGGCGTTCGACGGCCACCGCAGCGACATGTTCGCTCCGTGGGTGTTTCGGACGGCCGACTATGGCGCCACATGGTCGAGCCTGAGCCGAAGCCTGCCGGATGGCGAGGTGGCGTATGTCATCCGTGAAGACCCACGCAATCCGGATCTTCTGTTCCTCGGTACGGAGTCCGGGCTGTACATCTCGCTCGATCGGGGAGTGCGGTGGACTCGTTTCCGCAATCGGTTTCCGACCGTGGCGGTTCACGACCTGAAGATCCACCCACGGGACAACGACCTCGTCATCGGCACACACGGGCGCGGCATCTGGATCGTGGACGACATCACGCCGCTGCAGCAGCTCGGCACCCTCGGCGCCGACACCAAGGTGCATCTGTTCGATCAACGCGTCGCCACTTTGTGGGAAAACACGAGCCGTGGTGGCCAGCGCGGCCACTTCTGGTTCGCCGGCGAGAATCCGCCGACTATCGAGCTGGTGGGCAGCCTGCCGCGTGGCGGATTCCGCAACACGGCATTCGTCACGTACTACCTCGCCTCGGAGGCGCCAGGACCGACAACGCTCGAGATCGTCGATCCGTTGCGAGGGCACGCACGGACGGTAACCGTCGACTCGCCGGCCGGCATTCACCGATATCGCTGGGACCTCTCCTTCGATCCGATGCCATTGACCGAGGCGCAGGTGGCCCGGGTCGAAGCGACATTCGAGCGTCTGCTCAGCGACGCGGGCGGGGGAGGCATGCTCCAGCGACTGTACGACCGTTTCCGCCTGGCGCAGACCAGCGAGCAACAGCGTGCCGTCGTGCAGCAGCTGCTCGATCGTCACGCAGCATCGGGCTTGGGTGACGAATACGGGCTGCCAGTGGCGATCCCGGGATCCTACGTGGTCAGGATGACAGGCAACGGAACCCAGGTCAGCGGCAGTCTGCCCATACGGGCGGATCCCCTGCTTGGTGGACGCTGATAGCATGCCTGCTGTGATGTCTCCGCGCGATGCTGGTGCAGGCAAGACATGTATAGTATTGCGCTGCAGTGGTTTATCGTTCCAAGACCCGTCGTGTACCGGCGGTCACTGCTTCGCTGACGTCGTGATACTGTCACGATGTTTTCCACGCAAGAACCGGTGCCTGCGGCGCCGAGCTGTTCCGCGGTCCGGTTTTCCACATGGAGAGGTGGATCTGAGATGATCGAACGGCTTTATCGCCTTTTGGTGACGGCCCTGATCCTCGCCGCGTGGTCAGTCGCGCTCGGAGCGCAGAACGTGCCCGATCCGCGGGAGTACTTCGGGTTCGAGATTGGGGCCGACCGTTCCCTGGCCGATTGGGAGCAGCTGACCGGATGGTACGAGCTCCTTGCGGAGGGATCGCCGCGTGTGGTGCTCGATACGCTCGGGCTGAGCACCCTGGGCAAGCCGTTCGTGATGCTGACGGTCACGAGCGCGGCGAACCACGCTCGGCTCGCAGAACTGCGGGGCATCCAGCTCCGGCTGGCGGATCCGCGCAGGGTGTCCAGTCCTGAGGAGCGTGTACGCCTGCTCGAGCAGGGTCGGACCGTGGTCCTCGTCACGCACGGCATCCACGCGACCGAAGTGGGAGGCCCGCAGATGGCGGCGAGGCTGCTCCACCGGCTCGCGACCTCGGATGAGCCGCAGGTGCGGGAAATCCTGGACAACGTCATCCTGCTCGATATCCCGTCCCTCAATCCCGACGGGTTGGAGATGGTCGTGCAGTGGTACCGCCGCTGGGTCGGCACGCCGTACGAGGGCGCGCCACTGCCCTGGCTGTATCACTTCTACGTCGGGCACGACAACAACCGCGACTGGTACGCGTTCACGCAGCGGGAGACCGAGCTGACGGTCACGAAGGCGCACAATGCCTGGCATCCGCAGATCGTGCACGACATCCATCAGATGGGCTCGAGCGGCGCCCGGATCTTCTTTCCGCCGTATGTCGAGCCATGGGAGGAGAACGTCGATCCCGCGCTGACGGCTGCCGCCAGCCAACTGGGCGCCTACATGGCCGCCGATCTGATCGCGCAGGGGAAGCGAGGCGTCGTCATCAACGCGCAGTACGACGCGTACACGCCGGCCCGTGCCTACCAGCACTATCATGGTGGTGTCCGGATTCTGAGCGAAACGGCGTCCGCACGGATCGCGACACCGCTCGTCGTCCCGCCCGAGGACCTGCGCAGTGGTCGAGGGTTCGATGCGGGCGTGCGGTCCTGGAACTTCCCCTCCGTGTGGGAGGGTGGCGATTGGGGGTTGCCGGACATCGTCGACTACATGGATGCCGGCGTCATGGCACTCCTCACGAACGCGGCAACGCAGCGGCGCTATTGGCTGGAGAATTTCTACCGCATCAACGAGCGGTCAGTCCGGGGCTGGCCCACATGGCCTGCGGTGTGGGTACTGCCCGGCGATCAGGAAGGGGTGGGACTCGATGCTGTGCTCCGCATCCTGACGCTCGGCGACGTCGAGGTACACCGCGCCGAGACCTCGTTCTCGGTGGAGGGCCGCACGTTTCCCGAGGGCAGTCTCGTGATCCCGCTCCAACAGCCGTATGCGTCCTTCGCGCACACCCTGCTCTCGCGACAGGTGTATCCCGATCTGCGACAGTATCCCGGCGGACCGCCCCGGCCGCCGTACGACGTCACGGCACACACCCTACCACTGCTGATGGGCGTGGAGGCCGTCTCACTTGGCGAGATGCCCGAGGTGCCGTTATCGGATCCGATCCCGCCGCACCACGTCGAGTACCGGGCGCCGCCGGCGCTGCTCACGCGCCGCGCGACGGACATCGCCCTTTACAAGTCCTGGGATGAGCCGATGACCGAAGGCTGGACCCGCTGGGTGTTCGACCGCCACGCGATTCCCTACGACACGCTGCACGACGCCGATATACGGGGAGAGGCGCTCGATCGCTACCGGATTCTGATCTTCGACGATCAGGATGCGGCGGAGATCGTCGAGGGGTGGTCGGCGGAGCGGATCCCGCCTGACTATGCCGGTGGTCTGGGATCGGAAGGGGTGGAGGTGGTGCGCCGGTTCGTCGACCGCGGGGGGCGGATCATTGCGATCGGGGATGCCACCGAATTCGTGATCGAGAGCTTCGGACTATCGCTGGGCAACCTGGTCGACGGGTTGCCGTCCGCCGAGTTCTACGTGCCCGGCTCACTTCTCCGGCTCACACTCGATCCGGGACATCCGATCGCGCACGGTGTCGGAGAGGAGACGGTGGCGTGGTACTGGCGCAGCAGCCGTGCGTTCGACGTGCGCGAGCCAGGCGCGACGGTCGTCGCGCGCTACGGCGACGGCGACCCACTGCTCTCCGGGTGGGCGCTCGGCCAGGACCGGATCGCGGGCCAACCAGCGATCGTGGAGCTCGACGTCGGCCGGGGCTCGGTTGTGCTGTTCGGCTTTCCACCCAACTACCGCGGCCAGACGATCGCGACCTGGCCGCTGCTGTTCAACGCGATGATCGGAGGGAGCCGGGAGTAGGGAGCAGAGTGCAGAGTGAAGAGTTCAAGAGGCGGTGTGCGGTGGACGAGCCTCCTGCGCCGTTTGGTCCGCTCGGTTGTCTAAACCGGCTTGAACAGGTCTCTCAACTCGAGGACGAACGGCTGCTCCGTGCCCTCCGGCGTTCACGTGAGGCGTGCGCGCTCGAGCGCGGGAAGGGTATCGCCCGGTTTCCATATCGCGACCTGACCACCGTGTGGATCCACGAGTCAGTAGACCGGAATCCCCACCTCCTGATAGAGCCGGCGCCTGGCAAACCGGTCCGCACGGACCGAAGCGGGGCTCAGCACTTCGGCGGCGAGCAGGAGGTGCCGTATCCGACCCCAATCGAGGGTTCGTACCTCGGTGAGATCCGCGACGATCACGTCCGGTTCCACCAGAACGTCGGACGCCCACGAGATGTCTGCGGGAGAGGCGAACAGGCGACCGATATGCTCACGCTCCAGGTACCGCGCCAACGCCGTCGTCAGTCTCTGTACGACGAGCTGATGCCACAGGCGCGGCGCCGATGTCACCAGTAGCTCCCCGTACACCTTCTCGCAGCGGTTGCCGTCGTCGGCGAGCGCGCGGACCATGTCCACCGTGGTACGTCGTGGCCGCCATACTCATGAGCTCGGCTCGGCGTCGAAGACGGCGCAAGGTGGCATGATCGAGGGTACGAGCCAGAGTCAGTGCGGACGTCACCCGACCGTGCAGCGGTGACCGATTCCGCATCCTCGGCCTGGGTGTGGAGGGCTCACCGCTGGCGCGGCGAGGCATAGATCGAGAGCTTTCAGACGGCTATTACCCCGTGACCGGCAGCATGCATTCGATCAGTCGGCTCGTTCCCCTCACGACTCTCGCTGCGGCGGTCCTTGCGTGCGAGCCCGCCCCGATCGCCGATGCCGTTCCCGTCGATTGGCCATTCCCGCTCGATGCGGAGCCGGTCCGCGCAACGCACGGCATGGTCGTGTCGACGGACGCCTATGCGAGTGAGATAGGCAGGGAAGTTCTCCAAGCAGGTGGCAACGCAGTCGATGCAGCCATCGCCACATCCTTTGCGCTGGCGGTGGTGAATCCGGAGGCTGGCAACATCGGCGGCGGCGGGTTCATGGTGGTCTGCTTTGCCGACGGACGGGCGGTGGCGCTCGATTACCGGGAGAAGGCGCCGCTCGCCGCGCGCCGCGACATGTACCTCGATGCCGACGGGAACCTGACCGAGGCCTCCATCACCGGACACCTCGCCACAGGTGTGCCGGGTACCGTTGCCGGCCTGTGGAAGGCGCACCAGACGCACGGCTCACTCGAGTGGCAGCGGCTGGTGGAGCCGGCCATTCGGCTGGCCGAGGGATTCGAGGTCCGCGAGCGCCAGGCGCGCATGTTCCGAGGTGCAGAGCCGGATCTGAGGCTGTACGCGACCACCGAGGCGACATTCCTGCCCGAGGGTCGGGCCCTGGAGATTGGAGAGTGGTTCGGCCAACCGGAGCTCGCGGCAACTTTGCAGCGCATCGCGGACCACGGTGGCGATGGCTTCTACCGGGGCGTCACCGCCGATCTGATCGTTCAGGAGATGGAACACGGGGGTGGACTTCTCACGTACGAAGATCTCGCGCGGTATGAGGCGGTGTGGCACGACCCGATCGTCTTCGAATACCGCGGCCACACGATCCTGTCGATGCCGCCCGTCTCCTCAGGAGGCGCCACGCTCGCCGTGATCGCCAACATCTTGGAAGGCTATGAACTCGCGACGCTTCCATGGCACGGACCGGAGGCGATCCACCTCATGGCTGAAGCATGGAAGCGTGCCTACGCCGACCGAAACGCGTACCTCGCCGATCCGGACTTCGTCGCGATGCCCCTCGAGCGCATGATCTCCGATGTCTATGCCACGGAGCGACGCGGCACCATCAGCCGCGACAGCGCCACCCCGGCCTCGGCGATCGGCCCAGGGCTCGGTATGCCCGAGCGGGAGACGAGCACGACACACCTCTCGGTTGTCGATGCGCAGGGGAACGCCGTCTCGCTCACCACGACCATCAATTCGTTCTTTGGCAGCAAGGTCACGGTGACCGGTGCCGGCTTCGTGCTCAACAACGAGATGGACGACTTTGCC
>JBDHDN010000053.1:0-13263 GCA_039591485.1 Gemmatimonadota bacterium | reverse complement strand
CCCGACGCCCGAGTCCCCACCCGCCGTCAGGTAGCGGGTGAACGCGGCCACGGCGGAATCGCCGCTGCCGATCTGCCGCTCAACGCGACCGCGGGCCAGCAGCAGTTCCGGCACTGCTGCAGCCTCCGTCTGTCCCGCCTGCCGCAGCGCTTCGAGCGCGACTTCCATCCGTGGTCGTATCCGTTGCTGCATGGCCGTGCCCGCCAACTCGATGACGCCCTGCGCAAACGCCGGATCCACGAGCGCCGCCTGCGCAAACGCGCGGGCGGCCTTCGACAGATAGTCCCTGCCCAGGATCTGCCGAATGTTCTCGAGGGCGATGACCGAGTGCTCCCCCATCGCGAGCTCCGCCAGGCCGAGACCGTACCACGCGAACGGCCACTCCGGCTCGATCTCCGCCGCCCACTCGAACTCGCCGGCGGCGTCATCAAAGTGGGCGTTGCCCTCGGTCAACTCGCCGAGCCGGTAGGCGAGGAAACCCAGTTGCACGTGCAGTAGCGCGTTGTCCCGATCGACCCGCGCGATCGCGATCATGCTGTCTTCCATCGTCAGGAGCGTCACCGTATCGCCGATCGTCGCAACATGATCCCGGAACCGGGCGATGGAGTCGCGCTGCGTCGGCGACTGGGCGGCAGCCTCGGCGCTCCAGAGCGCAGTGCTCGCTGCAAGCACGGTGATTGGGAGCTTCATGGGTGACACAAACCCTCCAGCGGGGTCTATACCCGCCCCAGGCCGGACCGTTTCGCGTACGACGAAGCCTTCCGACCTGCGGGCTCTCCGAGCACCTCGGCGAGCGAAATCATTACGTGGCGCGGAGTTTGCCCCCTGTCGGACCGAGCGGAAGCTATGCCGTTTCATGAGGCCACGTCAATCGCGCGCTGGTTGACCCACTTTTTCGCGGCGTGTAGATTGGCTTTCCACCGGCGTCAGTCTCGCTATGTGATTGGCGCACAAGCTGTTGCCCGGCCGATCGCGCCGACGCGTCCGCCGCGTCGCCAGCGCTCAACCAGGCGGATTTCCAGGCGTGCGCCGCCGCGCACGCACCGCGAGAATTCGGATGGAGCCCAGCGAGTCGTCCTCGACCGGACCACGAGCCTCTGCCGGCATGACGCAGTGCCCCTCCTGCGGTGCAGCCGTCGTCACTGGCCTGCCGTTCTGCCCGTCATGCGGCAAACGCCTCCGCACCCCCATTACTGGTCCCCCCTGTGCGCGCTGCGGCACGGGCGTCCCGCACGGAACACGCTACTGCCCCGCATGCGGTCTCGACGTGCAGTCCGGTCCGCCGCTCGGCGCACCAAGACCGGCCGAAGCCCCGTCGGGCTTCACCCTTTCGCTGCTTGACGAGGCAGGCTCGGTCACCGGTCGTTTCCCGCTCGGACTCGGCGAGACTACGATCGGCCGCGAGGGAGCCGAGCTGGAGTTTCCCGACGATGTGTTCATGTCGCCGCTGCACGCCAAGCTCACGGTGGAGGACGGGGCGCTCAGCGTGCGTGACCTCGGGAGTCGCAACGGCACCTGGGTCTTCATCGGTGGGCCGCACCGGCTCCTCGACGGCGACCGGCTCCTAATCGGCTCCCAGATCCTCGAGTTTCGCCGCCTTGGGTATCCCGGTCCGCATCCACCGGAGCGTGATCAGACGCGACGGATGGGCAGTCTCGTGCCGAGCGCCGACATTGCCTGCCTCACGCAGCTGCGCGCTGACGGCTCGACCCGTGACGTACTGCATCTCTCCCCAGGGCGCACGATCCGGTTGGGGCGCGAGGAGGGGGACGTCACCTTTTCCTACGACCCATCGATGAGCGGCCGCCACGCGGAGATTCGCTCCGAGGACGCCGATTTCGTCGTCGTCGATCTCGAGAGCCGCAATGGGGTCGCCGTTGCAGCACGGGGCACGGTGCCGCTGCACGCCGGCACGCGCCTGCTCGTCGGCGACAAGCTTCTTCGGGTGGAAACCGAGTGAAGACCTGCCCGACGTGCGGTGCGGAGTGGTCCGACGAGACCCGATTCTGCCCCAACGACGGCACGACGCTGCGAGCCGCTGAAGGTTTTGGTGATCTGGTCGGAAGCGTGCTTGCCGACCGCTATCATATCGAGAAGAAGCTCGGTGAAGGGGGCATGGGAAGCGTCTACCTGGCCGAGCACGTCAAGATGGGCCGCAAGAGCGCCATCAAGGTCATGGCACAGGCGATGGCCTCGGACCCCGAGGCGATCGCCCGGTTCAACCGGGAGGCCGCCAACGCGGCGCGAATCAACCATCCGCACGTCTGCGGCATCTACGACTTCGGCGAGACCGCCGACGGTCTGATCTACCTCGCGATGGAGTACGTCGAGGGCGAGGTCCTGAGCGAGGTGTTGCGGCGCGACGGGAGGCTGCCGCCGCAACGTGCCGCCATGATCCTCCGGCAGTCGGCCGATGCCCTCCAGGCCGCTCACGATCTCGGGATCGTCCACCGCGACCTCAAGCCGGACAACATCATGCTGGCGCGCGGCCGAGGCGGCGAGGACCTCGTGAAGGTGGTGGACTTCGGGATCGCCAAGGCCATGAAGGGTGACGAGGGCCAGAAAGTCACGAAGACCGGCCTCGTTGTCGGGACGCCGGAGTACATGAGCCCCGAGCAGATCTCGGGAGACGTGCTCGACGGCCGGAGCGACATCTACTCGCTGGCGTTGGTGTTCTACCGCACGGTAACGGGAACGCTCCCGTTCCACGCCGACACAGCCCAGGAGATGATGATCCAGCGGCTGACGGACGAGCCCACGCGACTCAACGCCGCGCTCCCGGGGGCCCAATTCCCACCCGAGCTGCAACGAGCCATGGACCGCGCCCTCGCGCGCATGCCGGGGGACCGATACGACAGTGCGGTCGCCTTTGCCCGCGATGCCGCCGCGGCCGTCGAGCGTATGACGCCCGATGCCGTCACGTCGGTCATGGATGCGCCGACGCAGCTCCTGACGACGGCGGCCACCGAGCACCTGCCATCCACCAGGATTTCAGAGCCGTCCGGCCCGGGCACACGGCGTCCGGGCGTGACACCGGACACGCCGTCGCCGCGGCCAGGTCCGGCGGCGCCGCCCCGCCGCAGACGGTGGCCCGTGCTTGTCGGAGCGGTCGTCATCATCGGGCTGGGTGGCGGCGGGGTCATGCTGGTATTGAACGGCGGTCTGCCGGCCAGCCCCAACGGCGCCGCAGCGGACGATTCGGTCGGACCACCGGCATCCTCCACGAGCGGCCAGCAAAGCGGAGGCGACCCGTCGAGCACGCCGGAGGGAAACCTCGAAAGAACTCCGGTGGCGCAAGAGGACAACTCCACTCGCGTCCAGGGCACGCCCACGCCACCGGAGCAGCCGACTGGAGCCGGCGAGCGCCAGCCGCTCGATGCGGCCGAGCTCGGGCGCAGGATCAGAGCATTGGAGGATGCGCTCGTCATCGAGGAATCGACGGACCCACGCCTCGGCGACAGTCTTCTGCTGCTCTACCATGCCGACGATCTGTCGAACCGTGACCGTGCGAAGGTGGCGTACCTGATCGCTTATTGGTACAGCGCGGCCGGACAGGGCGACACCTTGACGCTTTGCCCGTGGTACCGTCGGGCCGACAGTCTCGACCCCGGCCCGTACGAGGCGCAACTCAGAGACTTCTGCCAACAAGATTGAGCAACGTGAAACTCTTCGGCTCCAAGGGCTCCGGTATTTACGTACGCGTCTTCGGCAAGACCGACATCGGTCGAACGCGCGAGCACAACGAGGACTGTTTCCTCGTTGCCGACCTCACCGAGAGGAAGGCCTCCCTCCAACCCGACGTGCGCGAGCACACCGTCGGCCCGAAGGGATCGCTCCTCGTGGTCGCCGACGGCATGGGAGGAGCAGCTGCGGGTGAGGTAGCCAGCCGGATGGCCACGGAAGTGATCTTCGAGCACATGGCGGACGCGTGGCTCACGGATGCCGAGAACACACCGCAGCAGTTCGCCTTTCGGCTGAAGGAGGCCGTCGAGCTTGCCAACTCCCGCATCAACGAACACGCGACGCGACACCCCGAACTGCGCGGCATGGGCACGACGGCGACGGCCGTCGGTATCCTGGGGGACCATCTCTACCTCACCCAAGTCGGTGATTCGCGAGCCTACTTGATCCGCGATGGCAGCGGTATTCAGCTGACGAAGGACCAGTCGCTGATGCAACGACTCGTGGATGCTGGAGAGATCACGGAGGAGGAGGCGGCACGCAGCGAGCGCAAGAACATCATTCTCCAGGCACTGGGACCGGACGCGAAGGTGCGTGTCGACCTCACGAACCAGCAGATCCGACTGGGGGACGCCATCGTGCTCTGCTCGGACGGTCTGTCCGGACAGGTGACGCGCGAGGAGATCGCCGAGCAGGTAGCGGCGGCGGGCGACGACCTGGTGGGCCTGTGCGGCGGACTCATCGACCTGGCGAACGAGCGCGGTGGCCCGGACAACATCACCGTCCTGGTCGCCCGCTTCGCTGGTCAGGAGCTTCAGGAGCCCGGGGACGAGGACGAGGTCGGGCACCAGGTCTACCCACTCCTCGACCCGGAGGCCGACACTGAGCCGGTGCCGGTCTACAAGGCGAGTCGGTCACCCGTACCGCGGGATCGTGCGCGCATGGCGCTGGCCGGCATTCTCGCTGCCGCGATCACGGCGGCAGCGCTCCTCTTCGTGGTGAGCGGCATCTGACGCCCGTACAGTGAAGGCGAAGATCCGCATCGTCTCGGGCGCCCGCGCCGGCTATACCGAGGTCTTCTCCGCATCGACCGTCGAGGTCGGTCGGCACCCCGCCTCCGCACTTCGCCTCGACCCTGAACGCGATCTGGAGGTTTCGGCGAAGCATGCCACCGTCCTCCGCAAAGGAGATCGCTGGTACGTTCGCGATGCGGGAAGTCGCAACGGCACCTTCGTGAACGGTCACCGCATCACGGGCGACGCCGCTCTCGACGACACCGACCATCTTCGACTCGGCGCGGACGGGCCGACCCTCGAGATCCGCCTGGTCCCCGACACCACTCCGGACGGTGTGGTGAGCGACGCCGATGTGCCCACGCCGTCCCGTCCACGGCCGGGACGCATGCGACCCACCTCCGGCAGCCGGCGGCCCGGGGAGAGCACCACGCAGCGCGTCCGCGTGGAGGTCTTCCGTCAGACACGCAAGCTTCGCCTGGTGATCGTCGTGCTCTTCGTCGCGCTCGTCGTGGTGGGCGGCGGGCTCTCGTTCCGGAACTGGCGGGAGGGTATGCGCCGGGATGCGGAATATGCTGCTCTGCAAGCTCGCACGGACAGCCTGCTCCGGTCCGCCGACGTCGCGATGCAGGACCTACAGGGTGAAGTTGAGGGATTGGCGTCCCGCCTGCGCTCCTCCCAAGGGCAGATCGCCACGCTGCAGGAATCGCTCGCTGCGGCGCACCAATCGGGGCGCCGTGCGGACGTCACGCGCATCTCGGGCGAGCTCGAGGCTGCGATGCAGGCGCTGCGCTATCAACAGGCCGCGGCCACGATCGATTTTCGGCAGATCAGCGAGGCAAATCAGTCGGCGATCGCGCTCATCTGGGTGGAGTTTCGCCCCGGCGAGATCTACACTGGAACGGCCTTCGCCGTGCGTCGCGACGGCTACCTCGTGACCAACCGGCACGTCGTGCTCGGCGAACTGGGCACCGTCCGGCCCCGCCGGATCGCGGTTCGGTTTGCCGATTCACGCCAGACGTACCGTGGGCGGCTCATCGCAACGTCCTCGGAAGCGGATCTCGCTCTAATCAAGGTGGAGATACCGGGGGGCGTGCCCACGGTGCCGGTGCTGTCGGGCCGTCCGGACACACTCGCTCAGGGTGACCCGGTCGCGATGATCGGCTTCCCCTTGGGAGTCGATCTGCCGATGAGCGATGACATCGCGCGCACGACACTCCTCGCCGGGACCATCAGCAAGGTCCTCGCCGACCTGCTCCAGATCGACGGCTACGGAGTGGCCGGGGCCAGCGGCAGCCCGATATTTGACCGCGCCGGCGCCGTCGTCGGCGTGCTGTATGGAGGCGAGGCCGGCGCGGAAGGACGCATCATCTACGGAGTCCCGTCCAGCTACGTCGCGCGGCTGCTGCAGACAATCGAGTGACGCTGAGTCGCATTGCTCAGGACGCGGTCACCACACCCAATACCCGTGGCCCCGCCGCACCCGTGGCCGACGGGACGTTGCCCGGCAGTCCCTCGCGAGTGCGCCAGCCGAGGTAGGCGAACACCACCGCCTCTTTCGCATCCCCGTCGAAGAACAGCTCATCGAAGCGGTGCAGCCGCCCGGCACCGAGCTCTGCCCCCAGCCGCCGCATGAGCGTCGGGTTGCGCGCGCCACCGCCGGCAACCACGACATCCGCCCTCCCCGCACCGGGTAGCCATGTTCGAATCTGTCCGGCAATGGAGCGGACGGTGAGTTCCAGAGCAGTTGCAATGCAGGCATCGTCTGAGGCGTGCGGTTGCGCACGTCTGACATCGGCAACGAGCCGCTCAGCGTAAGGTACGCCGAACACCTCCCGCCCTGTGCTCTTCGGCGGGGGGGACGAGAAGTATGCGCCCGCGAGACAGCGATCGAGCACCACCGCACACGGCGTGCCTCGGGCTGCTCGGCGGCCGTCGACGTCATAGGGGAGGTCGGGCAACAATTGGCGAGTGACCGCGTCGATCACCGCCACGCCCGGCCCGGTATCGAATGCGAGCACGCCGTCGAGGCGTCCGCGACGGGGCACCCACGTCGCATTGGCCATGCCGCCGATGTTCAGGAGGACCCGGGGGGCCTCGGCGGCGCCGAACAACATCGCATCCGCTATCGGCACCAGCGGGGCACCTTGCCCGCCGGCCGCGACGTCGCGCGAGCGGAAGTCGCTCACCACCGGTACGCCGAGACGCTCGGCGATGGTCGCGCTGCAGCCGAGCTGCAGGGTCACGTAACCTGGCTCGTGCCACACGGTCTGCCCGTGCGATGCCACGAGCGAGACGTCGGCGGGACGCAGGCCACAGCGCGTAAGCGCGTCCGAGGCAGCCTCTGCGAACCACAACCCCAGACTTCGATGCAGCAGGGCAAGCTCGCGCGCTGTGCCGGTGCCAATCGCCGTGAGGATCTGTTCGCGCTCCACCGTCGCGTAGGGGCGAGTGGCGAAGCCGAGCAACTTCACGTCCGCCTCACTCTCGACCGTCACGACCGCCGCATCGACGCCGTCGACCGACGTTCCCGACATGAGACCGACCACGATAGTGCTCACGACTGCACCGGCGGCGGGTCGCCCAGCACTCGCCGCACGAAACCGTCGGCTTCCTCGAGCAGCCGGGCAGCCTCACCGGACGCGACGTCCTTGCCCACCATGACGATCGCAAGCTTCACAGAGCCGCCGGCATGGTCTATCGCCGCCCGGGCCGTCGCGCGATCGACTCCGCACGTCTCCATCACGATGCGCTCTCCGCGGTCGCGCAGCTTGTCACTCCATGCCATGAGGTCGACCATCAGGTTCCCGTACGCGCGTCCCCAGCGGATCATGGCCCCGGTGGTGATGGTGTTCAGGACCAGCTTTGTGGCCGTGCCGGCCTTGAGGCGCGTCGACCCCGTCAGGACCTCGGGACCCACTGGAATCACAATCACGGCGTCACACGTTGCAGCGAGATCCGCGGGAGGGGTTGAGCAGGTCATGAGCATCGTGCGAGCTCCCCGCTCCTGGGCGCGGCGCACGGCCGCGGCGACGTATGGGGTCGTCCCGCTCGCTGCGATGCCCATCACAACATCGCGTGGTGCGACACCGGCCTCGTCCACGACCAGGGCCCCCGCACCCATATCGTCCTCGACGCCCTCCTGACTGCGGGTCAGGGCAGCCGGCCCACCCGCGATGATCCCGACCACGAGTTCGGGTGGCGTCCCGAACGTCGGGGGGCACTCCGATGCGTCCAGCACGCCGAGTCGACCGCTCGTGCCCGCGCCGACGTACACGAGGCGCCCCCCGCCACGGAACGCCGCGACGACCAGTTCGATAGCCCGAGCCAGCGGCTCTCGGACCGACCAGACCGCGTCGGCGACCGTGCGATCCTCTGCATGCATCAGCTCGACGATCTCGAGCGCCGACGCCGTGTCGATCGACACCGTGCGGGGATTGCGCCGTTCAGTGAGGCGGGAGTCGACGTAGTCCGGTGTGGACATCGCGGGCACTCGGCTGGAGACGGTAGATTGAGATGACAAGTTCAGCTCCGGACCCGCATCGGTCAACGAGGTGTGCATGCTGCACGAATACGGTCGCCGCGCATTCATCATCCTCCTGGCGCTCACCGCAGCATGTGCCCGCCCACAGCCGCTGGGGGCCCCCGCCGCAACGGAGCCGCTCTTCCCGACCGGCTGGAGCCTCGGGTCTCGCACGAGGCCGGTCGAGGTCCCACGGGCTATCGTGGCCTCGGTGCATCCGCGCGCCAGCGAGGTCGGAGCCGCCGTGCTCCGCCGCGGAGGAAACGCGGTGGATGCTGCCGTCGCGGTCGGGTTCGCCCTCGCGGTCGTGCACCCCTCCGCCGGCAACCTGGGAGGCGGCGGATTCATGGTGGTGCGGTTCGCCGATGGCACGGCGCACGCTCTCGATTTCCGTGAGACCGCCCCGGACCGCGCCACCCGCGACATGTACCTTGACTCCACAGGCCAACTCACCGACCGGTCGGTGATAGGGCATCTGGCAGCCGGTGTGCCCGGCAGTGTCGCGGGGCTCGCCGAAGCACAGCGCCGTTTCGGACGACTACCGCTTGCCGAGGTGATGGAGCCCGCAGTGCGCCTGGCGCGCGACGGGGTCACGCTCGACGACGACCGCAGTCGATCCCTCGCCTCCGCAGCGTACCGGCTGCGCCGGTTCGACGCGTCGCGCGGACAGTTCCTGCTTCCCTCCGATGAGGCGCCGCCCCCAGGCACCCTGTTCACGCAGCCGGACCTTGCCCGGACGCTCACGGCGATTGCCGACAGCGGACCGGCCGCGTTCTACGAGGGGTACATCGCGGACCTGATCGTCGCGGAGATGGAGCACGGGGGTGGGCTGATCTCCAGGGAGGATCTGGCCCGATACCGGCCCATCTGGCGAGAGCCGGTCGTCATCCGGTACCGCGGCCACACGGTCTACTCCATGCCCCCGTCGTCATCGGGGGGCGTCACGATGGGCGAGATCCTGAACATTCTCGAGGGGTACGACCCGCTCCCGCCGTTCGGTTCCGCCCGGCAGATCCATCTGCTGGCGGAAGCGATGCGCCGCGCGTTCACGGATCGGAACCACTTCCTCGGCGACCCCGCCTTCGTGGATATGCCGATCGACTTGCTGCTTTCCAAGACGTACGCCGCCGAGCAGCGGCGCTCGATCGACCCGGAACGGGCGAGCCGCAGTCAGATGCTCGTCCCCGGACGAGCCGAGGCCGAGCAGACGACGCACTACTCGGTCGTGGATGCGGACGGCAACGCGGTGAGCGTCACCACGACGCTCAACGGTGGTTACGGCAGCGGCGTGACCGTCGCCGGCGCAGGGTTTCTGCTCAACAACGAGATGGATGATTTCGCCGCGGCCCCGGGGCAGCCGAACATGTACGGTCTCGTCCAGGGAGAAGCGAATGCCATCCAGCCGGGTAAGCGCATGCTGTCGGCCATGACGCCCTCGATCGTGCTCGACCCCGCCGGCGTGCTCTTCATGGTGGTTGGCACACCCGGTGGTCCAACGATCATCACGACTGTGACGCAGGTGATATCGAACGTGATCGATCACGGCATGGACCTGGCGACCGCCGTCGCAGCGCCCAGAATCCACCACCAAGCCCTGCCCGACCGTATCGATTACGAGCATGGGGGGCTCGCCCCGGAAGTGGTCGCGCAGCTCGAGCGCATGGGGCACACGGTGCGCGAGCGCAGAGGCCACAGTGGGGAGGTAGCCGGGATCATGCGGACCGGCGCAGGGTGGATCGCCGTCGCGGATCCCCGATCAGGCGGCTGGTCGGTCGGCTATTGACCGTCGCAGGCCCGATGCTGGACGGGGCGCCGGTCGCGTGGACCGACGCCCCGTGCGCGCTCCGCAGGATTTCGGCTCAGCCGATCAACTCACCGGCTCGAGCACCATCGGCGAATTCAGGACGATCCGGACGAGCGCACCCGCCGGCAGCAGGATGTCGGCATCTTTCGTCGCCCCTGCGACACCCGCACCTGCCGCTGCCCCGACCACGCCACCGACGACTGCGCCCTTCGTGTCCTTAGTGATCAGTCCGCCAAGGACCGCACCCGCTGCGGCGCCGACGCCAACCTTCGCGGCATCCCCACCGGTAATACCGCGCCCCTGCCGCTCGGTCGCGAGCGAGTCGGACATTGCATCGATTGCGTAGGTCTTGCCGCCGAAGCGCACCTGGTTGAACGCGATAGCCAGCGTCCCGGCATCACCAGGATTCTCCGCCTCCTTGATCGCCGTGATGACGCCCTCGAACTCGGCACCGGCGGGGATTACCACCCTTCCGCGGGCATCGACGACGTCCTGCGCGGATACCGCCCGCACCGGATCGCCGACGATGTTCGTCCGGTTCGAGATCGAGTCCTGCGCCGCCAGCGCGAACACCGTCCCGACCGGCAAGGACTGCGGTGCCGGCTCGGGCTGCGGACGAGTAGCCGGCGGCGGTGTGGCCGGCGGCGTAGTCGGCGGCGGGCTCGTCGCCTGCCGTCCCGGCTGCTCCGCCGGCTGATTGAGCGGCTGGTCATCGAGCACCGCGATCGACTCGGCCGGTGCGAGCGAGAGATCGCGCATCTCGCTGTCGTCCGATACGTCCTCGCCACCACATCCCGCCAGCACGACGGTGGCGCCGAGGAAGAGGGTCGGGATCCAAGTTCGAGACATGTCATGCACTCCTGCACGAGGTTCTCGCGTCTTCCACGAGCGGCCGTCCCGCACGCGTTTCGGGGGCCGGCGTGAAGCATCGTCGGGACCGGGGCCGGGTGTCAACGGCCGGTGGTGGCGCACGGCAACGATGCTCTCTAACTTGCGTCGCATGGGGGCCGCATCCGGCTCGTCGTTCGGCCCACCACGCTCCAATATCATTCACAACTAACTTCGTAGGTTTCGAGGACGATATGACGGACATCACAGCGCTCGCTGCCACTGCACGGGCACTCGTCGCTCAGGGCAAGGGCATTCTGGCCGCCGATGAGAGCTTCGGCACGATCGAGAAGCGATTCGCCAAGATCGGCGTCGAATCCACCGAGGAGAACCGACGCGCCTATCGCGAACTGCTCTTCAGCACGCCGGGAGCGGGCGATTTCATCAGCGGCGTCATCCTATTCGACGAGACCATCCGGCAGAGCGCGGCCGACGGGACACGGTTCACCGACGTCCTCGAGCGGGCTGGCACCATTCCCGGCATCAAGGTCGACGCGGGCGCGAAGGCGCTGGCGGGTTTCCCCGGCGAGAAGATGACCGAGGGGCTCGACGGCCTGCGGGGCCGCCTCACCGAGTACCGCGACCTGGGTGCTCGGTTCGCCAAATGGCGTGCCGTGATCACGATCGGGGACGGCATCCCCACCCCGTTCTGCATCGAGGCAAACGCCCATGCACTTGCCCGCTATGCCGCATTGTCGCAGGAGGCCGGCCTGGTGCCGATCGTCGAGCCGGAGGTGCTGATGGACGGTGACCACACCATCGAGCGGTGCGACGAAGTGACCGAGACCGCTTTGAAGCGAGTGTACGATCAGTTGCACCGGCACCGGGTCGTGTTGGAGGGGACGCTCCTCAAGCCGAACATGGTGGTGTCCGGCAAGGACTGCCCCCAGCAGGCGGGTGTCGAGCAGGTCGCCGAGATGACGGTGCGGTGCCTCACGCGGTGCGTGCCGGCCGCTGTACCGGGCATCGTGTTCCTCTCGGGCGGGCAGAGCGCCGAGGACGCCACCGCCCACCTCAATGCGATCAATGCGATGGGCCCGCACCCGTGGCAAGTCAGTTTCTCGTATGGCAGAGCGCTTCAGGCCCCCGCGATGGAGGCGTGGGCCGGCAAGCCGGCGAACGTGCCCAAGGCGCAGCAGGCGTACTTCCACCGGGCGAAGCTGAACGGCGCCGCCCGCGAGGGGAAGTACACGAGCGCGATGGAACAGGCAGCCTGAACCCGCTCCTCCCCGGAACGCGGCGCGCCCGCCCGGACCGATGGTCCGGGCGGGCGCGGTCATTGAGAGCGGTGCGTCGAACGGGCTAGATGCGATCGAGCAGGAAGTCGGGCGTCAGCCCCGCGAGCCACCCGGCAAGCACGGAGAAGTACCCCGATACCAGCAGCAGACCGACCACCACCAGAATGCCGCCCGCGATGCGTGTCGTGAGCGGGATGAACCGCCGAAACCGCTTGAACCATTCCAGAAACCGCTGCACCGCCACCGCGGCGAGCAGGAACGGCACCGCCAAACCCATCGAGTAGGCAAACAGCAGCACGAGACCCTCACCCAGGGAGGCCCGGGCGCTGGTGTACATCAGGATGGAACCGAGGATCGGGCCGATGCAGGGCGTCCACCCGGCACCGAAGGCGAGGCCAACCAGCACACTGCCCAGATAGCCCACGGGCTTGTCCTGTAGGTGCACGCGCCGCTCCTGTGCGAGCGCACCCCAGCGAACAAAGCCCAGCAGATACAGCCCGAAGAACGTGATCAGCAGACCACCGACCCGTTCCAGCCAGATCTGGTAGTGATTCAGGAACCGGCCCAACTGCGTCGCCGATGCCCCGAGCGCGAGGAAGATGAGGGTGAAACCCGAGATGAACAGCAGGGCGTGCGTGACCGCCGTCCAGCGCCGCTCCCCCATCTCGTCGAGCGACAGCCCGGAAATGAACGAGACGTAGCTCGGCACAAGCGGCAGCACGCAGGGCGAGAGAAAGCTGAGCACGCCCGCGAAAAAAGCGACGAAGAGCCCGACCGACTCGGAAGCCATGCCTGAGGAGTATAACCGCCCGAGCTACCGGGCGCGTTCCCGTTGGTACCGCTCCCAGAAACCGACGAGCTTGTAGACCAGCTTCGCGGCGGTGAAATCCGGGTCCACGACACCCGGGATCGGCGCGAGCTCCACTACATCGCACCCGACGACCCGTTTCTCACGGAAGACGGCTTCGAGCAGCGTCAGCGTCGGATACCACAAGCCACCACCCGGCTCAGGGGTCCCCGTTGCCGGCATGATGCTCGGATCGAAGTAGTCGACGTCAAACGTCAGGTACACGTCGTCACCGAGTCCGTCGAGCACGCGCTCGATCCACCCCGGGT
>JBDHDN010000052.1:0-13390 GCA_039591485.1 Gemmatimonadota bacterium | reverse complement strand
GTAGCCTTGCGCTTGGTGGCCTTGCGTTTGGTCGCCTTGCGCTTGGTGGCTTTGCGCTTGGTTGCCTTGCGCTTGGTTGCCTTGCGCTTGGTCGCCTTACGCTTCGTCACCTTCTTCTTGGCTTTCTTTCTCCGTTTCGCAGCCATTTCCCCCTCGAGGAAAGAGTTTTCTGTTCGATGCCAGCCCCAATCGCACACCAAAGTAAGTGTTTCTTCGGGGAGAACAAGCTTTTTTTTGCCATTTTCCCCTATGAAAATGTGCTTGTGCATCCCCCTTTCCCTAGCGATGTTTTTTTCGACCGACCGGGTAGCTCAGCTGGCAGAGCAACGGACTTTTAATCCGTAGGTCCTGGGTTCGATCCCCAGCCCGGTCATCCGTGAATTGGCGGCTCCGCAAGGGTTTGCAGGGCCGGTCGTGTTTCGGTGAGCGATTCGGTATCACGGCCTGCTGTGCCCAAGCTGTGCCCAATTGCTCAGACACCGGCTCCACTCGGCTCCCTAGTTTTCTCGTTTCTATGCCGCGACATATGCGACATTGCGACAGAATCCCCGGCGGCCTTGGCGGCACCGGCCCGGAGGTCGTCGTCCGTCACGATGTTGTACCGCGCATACATCGAGTCGGTCTTGTGACCGATCAGCCGCTTGCGGCCTCCTTCAGTTCGATGTCGTCGGCGAAGGGCAGGTCGTCGATTCTTGGTTTGAAGTGCTCCGGAAGGGGGGATAGCGTGAAGTCACTGAGCGCCAGTTCGCCAGATTCCTCTGTAGGCCGGGCGACGAAGTGTGTCGGCGGATCGGTTCCGAGGTGATAGCAGGGTGCCTCGCCATCTTCGTCGCATCGCAAAGCCATCTGCATGTGTCCCGGACCTCGATACGCCATGTACTCGTACACGCCATCGCTCGCCGGGTAGCTCTCATGGATGAAGTACCCCACTTCTATTCCCTGGCAGAAGAAGTGGAGCCGATTAGGCGGTAGCGACGATAGGATATCACTCACTGTCGGCCTCCCGTTCGTTGCCTGATTCCACCTGCTCGAGGGTCAGGCGAAGCACTGAGTCATCGCGCATCATGAGCAAAAAGCCTCCCGGCATAGTCCCACCGGAGATCGCGTCCTCGTCCATTGTGTTCCCAGACGTGTCAAGCCACAGGATATCCCTGACCCGGTAGTACGGAGGCATGTTCTCGTCGTCCCACTCCTCCAGGAGCCACTCGTGCAGGACGGGTAGGAAGAACAGCAGTTGCGGCAGATCGTCACTGGGATCGTCGCTAGGCATCATCGGCCTCCCTTGCCTTTGGCCAGCGCCACGCCTTCACCTAGCACTTCTGCGAGCGGTAGCGGGCGTCCTTGCGGATCGGGGTGAAACTCCGGCCGCACGTCAGACAGTTCCGGTTCCGACGTGGGCGGCGGACCTTCTTCGCGGCAGTTGCCATACCTGACCACACTCGTAAGTGGCTACACCAAAGGCAACATTCGGGGTAAAACCGTGCAATGGGTCGGGCCGTGAATCTTGGAGCTTGAGCCGTTCCTAGGACCCGCCTCGCTACGACGTAGAACACCGAGCGTGTCTCTTGTTGTTCACTGGGACGCATGGCCCCATCTTGGGCGGCACAGATCACACCGTCGCTGGCCTGCGACGGCCGCGCCGCCCGTGTGACGTTTCTCCCCCCCTTGAACGCCATCGTCCGACGAGACCGCCGTCGCAGTGACGGAGGCCGTTCACGTCTCTCTCGACAAGGGGGTCCGCATGCGCTACCGATGCCTCGCCCTGCTCCCGTTCGTGTTCGCCGCGTGCACGGAGACGCAACCACTTGCGCCCGAGGTGGACGGGCCGGCGTTCGGCGCGAGCGCCGGATGGTCGGACTGGTCCATTGAGTCCGGGCCTGGTGACTTCGTCTTCTTCGCCGATTGCATCGATGAGACCATGACATTCGAGGGGAAGACCTGGTTCACATCACACTATGTTGCCCCGCGTGGCGCTCCACATGATGGGTTGGTGCACGAGAACTGGCATGCCTGGTATGAGGGCGAGTTCAGTTCCGTCACGACCGGCAAGCGGTGGCTTCCCAAGAACGTGAACAACCACGGGGTCTGGTGGGGGCCAACAGTCGCGGGGCACTCTGCCAATCACGAGTTCATTTGGATGACCGAGGAAGGCACCGGACGACGCATCCAGACTTCGCTCAAGGTACACTACGTCGAGAACGCCAACCACGAACTCAAGGTCTTCAGCATCGACTTCGCCTGCTTCCTGCGCTGACAGGCACCGTTCATCCGCACAGCGACGTGCTCCATCCGCCCGGCGCCCCGCGCCGGGCGGTGGCGTGTTCGGCATCTGTAGGGACTCCACCAACTCCTCGAACTTAGCCATCGCCTCGGGCTGCGGTCCCTGAGCAACGCCGTCGCCGAATCGGGCTGGCAAACCGTTCCGCCGTTTCGGCGATTGAGCAGATGGTGCGTCCTCGCATCGCCGCGACATGAAAAGCCGAGCAGTTTTGTCCTTGGAAGCTCGGGGCGCACCGCCCCACTTTGTGCACTGGAACTAACCGTCGCTGGCCTCCCCTTCGGCCACCCCGCCGCGTGACGTTTCTCCCCCCCTTGAACGCCACTGGCCCCGGGGCCGTCGTCCCGCCGACGGAAACGCGCCGTTTCCGCCGAGAGGAGGATGGTATGCGTTTCAGTATCCTGCTTGCCGCGCTGCTCGTTGTGCCACTCGCCGACACCGCCGCGCAAGACCTGCTGCCCCAGCCTGGCCAGCGGGTGCGCGTGACCGTGCCCACCGTGGACGTGAGCAAAGAGCAGGCGACCTTCCAGCGGGTCGCCGGAGACACGCTGGTGCTGTCGTCGGCGTCGTACGCGTTGGCCGATGTGACGCGGCTGGACGTGTTTGCCGGGCGCCACGGCCATCCGTGGAATGGCATGCTCGTCGGGTTCCTCGGCGGCGCTGTTGCGGGAGCCGGTATCGCGGTAGCCGCGACGGATCCGGAAGATGAGTTCTACGGCCTCGTCGTGCTGGTTGGTGCCGGGATCGGCGCCGGAGGTGGGCTACTCATCGGCACCGCAGTGGGAGCGTCGATCAAGACCGACAAGTGGGAGCAGGTGCCGCTCGACCGGCTGCAAGTCCGGCCAGTGGCGACGCGCAATGGTCACCTTGGCCTCGCCGTCTCGCTCTCATTCTGACCGGAGGTAGGCATGCGTACGCTCCGTCGTCCTATTGCCGCCTTCCTGCTACCATGTCCGCCGCTTCGACGCGTCGTCCCATGCATCCTGCTTCCGTGCTGGGTCCTCGCGTGTTCGTCTTGGAAGACACAGGAGACCAGCCCGCGCAGGTGCTCGGCAACGACCAGCCCGACAAGGTGCGGGTGACTCTTGCTGACGGATCGCAGGAGGTGTTGCACTCGCCGACGGTATCCGGCGATCCGCCCACGGGAGTGAGTGAGAATGGCGAACCAGTGAGTATCCCACTCACGAGCGTGAGTGCGCTATGACTGCGCGAGGATGATGTCGTCAAGTCACTCCTGCTTTCCTTTGGGTCATGGTTGCATTGGGTGCCATTGTCGTCGGCGCTCTCTGGCTTTCTGCCGACTACAACTAGCGGATTCGGGTGCTGAGGTAACGACGACCGCCTCGGGCCTTCGCGCTTGCTCCCGCTGACATCCGCCCGGCCCCACGCCGGGCCGTGTGCTTTCAGCCGACATGGCCACGGTAGCGCACGCGTCGGGTTCCCGTGCCTAGAAGCGATGTCGGGCGTCGCGCTCAGATACGACCCAGCATCCCGACCGGGGTGCCTGTGCGGCTCTCCGGGCGCAATCCCTGCAAGTGGAGCTCCTACAGCTGCGCCTCCCCGCAGCGCTGCGCAATGGATCCCGCCGCGGGAACCGACCGCGGCGAGTGGGCCCGCCCTTGACAGGACAGCGAAGAAGCGGGCGTTTGATACGGTTGCGTTGTGGGCCGGCCGGTTCGTCACACCAGGAGCAAAGGCTGGATATCTCGGTGACGGTGCGCAGACCATGAGCGGGTTCCGCCTGGGACCGTTCGAAGTCCAGGAGAAGATCGCCTCGGGTGGGATGGGCGACATCTGGAGTGGCGTGCACGTCGCCCAGGATGTCCCGGTTGCGGTCAAGGTGCTGCGCCAGGATGCGGCAGCCGACGACGAGTTTCGCCGCTTGTTCCGTCGCGAGGTGCGGGCCGTCGCGCAACTCGACCATCCGGGCATCATCACCCTGTTCGACGTCGGCGAGGTCTCCGAAGCCACCGCGCGCGCATCCGGTGATGCGCTCGCGCCGGACGTTCCCTATCTCGTCATGGAGTACCTCGAGCGAGGATCGCTCGAATCAGTGCCGTTTCCCCTGCCCTGGCAGCGGATGCAAGCGATCCTGATGGCCGTGCTCGACAGCCTCGCGCACGCGCACGCGCGGGGGATCACGCATCGCGACCTCAAGCCGGGCAACATCCTGCTGACCGACCGTTCCGCCGGGTCGCCGATTCGTCTCTCCGATTTCGGTATCGCGTTTCTGTACAGCGACCGCCGCACCGCCGAACCCGAGGGAAAGATCTCGGGTACCCCGGCCTACATGGCGCCCGAGCAGTTCATGAGCGAATGGCGTGACTTCGGACCGTGGACGGACCTCTATGCGCTGGGGTGCGTCGCGTACGAGCTGGCCTCGGGTCGTGTGCCGTTCAGGCAGCGCGGCGTGTTGCAGCTGGCGCTGGCCCACGCCCAGACACCGGCGCCCGAGCTGGACTGCCCTGCCGATTACCCGGGCGACTTCTCGCGTTGGGTGATGCACCTGCTGGCCAAGGCTCCGGAAGATCGCTTCACCCGATGTGCCGACGCGGCCGCTGCCTTGGCGGCGTTGCCCCCACCCCCGACAAGCCGGGACCCGGAGACCGTCGCAACCTCGACCTGGGCGCTTCCGGGCCCCGGCGATGTGGCAACGGATTGGACGGCCTCGGCGCCTCCGCAACGACCCTTCAAGATGACGGGTGCCGGACTCCGGCTCTTCAGCTATCGCACGGTCCCCATCGTGGATCGCAACACCGAGCGGGAGTGGCTGTGGGCGATGTTCACGCGCGTGTGCGAGCAGGGAACACCCGGACTGGCCGTTCTGGAGGGTCCGGCCGGGACCGGGAAGAGCCGGCTCGCCGAGTGGCTGAGCGAGCGAGCGCACGAGCTGGGACTCGCCGAATACATGAAGGCAGAACACGAGGAAGCCTGGGGACAGGATACGGCGCTCAGTCACATGCTGGCGACTGCCTGGTCGTGTCTGGACATCGGTGCGGCGGAGCTGCAGGATCGCGTGCCTACGATGCTTGGGGCGGCCGGGATCGATGCGCCGGCCGTACATCATGCAGCGGTCGAGTTGCTGGCACCTGCGGCGCTGGGCAGCGACTACAGTCCGGGAGTGTTCTACGAGTTTTCGTCGCGGACGGCACGGTACCGGATGCTGTACGAGATACTCCGCCGGATGTACGTGCGCCGGCCGCTGGTGATGTGGCTGGATGACGTGCATTGGGGCATCGATGCCCTCCAGTTCGTCCGGTACGTTCTCGAGCACGCGCGCTCCGAGCCCATGGCGCTGATGATCGTGGTCACCGCGCGAGACGACCTGCTCGCGGAGGCGCCCGAGGCGGACCGCCTCCTGCACGCGCTTGTCCCCGACCCCGCCGCGCAGTCCCTGCGGTTGGAGCCGCTCGCCGATGCGGACACCCGGGAACTCGTGACCAGTCTGCTACATCTCGACGGCGACCTGGCCGCGCGCGTGTCGTCGCGCTGCGGCGGCAATCCTCTGTACGCAACGCAGTTGGTCGGCGACTGGATCGACCGCGGCGTCCTCGAACCGGGCAGGAAGGGATTCGTTCTTGCCGGGTCGGTCCGGCCGGACATTCCCGACGATGTCCACGCGGTCTGGACGCGGCGGCTGGACCGCGTCTTGGACGAGTCGGTGGGAGGTGAGGCCCCGACGACGACCGCTCCCGCACAGCGGGCGCAAGCGCAGGTGATCCTCGAGCTCGCGGCCACGCTGGGTGGCAGCGTCACCATGGACGAGTGGATCTCGGTGTGTACGCTCGCCCGTGCACCGGACCCCCGGCCGACGCTGGAATCGTTGCTGGCGTCGCGAATGGCGCGGGCCGGTGCGGACAGCTGGTCGTTCAGCCACAGCATGGTACGCGACAGCCTCGAGCGGATCGCGAGGGAACGGAACCGCTGGGCATCGCACAACCGGATCTGCGCGGACATGTTGGAGGAGCGTCGCCCGGTGCCGCACTGGGGCGACTCGGAACGGATCGGTCGCCACCGGCTCGAGGCCGCGCAATTCGATTTGGCCCTCCGTCCGCTGCTGCGAGGGGCACGCGAGCGGACCCGGGTAGAAGAGTTCCCGATGGCTCTCGCGCTGCTGGCGCTTGTCGACGGCGCTCTGAACCACTTGGAACGCCCGCCCGATGATCCGCAGCGGCTGGAGTGCTCGCTCATGCGAGCCAACATCAACCTCACGCTGCGAGAACTCGACGAAGCCGAAGAGCTCGCAAATCAGGTCCTGGCAGCGGCCGGGCGTACCGACGCGCAACGGTCCGGTGGCGAGGCGCTGCTGGTCCTGGCTCGCGTGCATCGCTATGCGGGACGGTTCCTGACCGCACTGGACGAGTACCGGCAGGCTCGACGCGCCCTGCAGATGACCGGGGCCAGACGTCAACTGGCGACGTGCCTGTCGGAGCAGGCGCACGCCCTGTTGGACATGGGGCTGCTGGACGAGGCCTGGGCGGCGTTCAGCGAGGCGCAGGAGATCTACGAAGATCTCGGCGAACTGCTTCCGTGGACCGAGAACCAAATCGGCCTGGCGCGTGTGGCACTGCGCCAAGGAAACTCCGACCATGCTACGACGTTGTGCCGCCGGGTCCGTACCTTCGGGCAGCGTGAGCGCTTGAACCGGATCGAGGCAGCGGCGAGCGAAGTGTTGGCCGAGATACAAACGATCGGCGGTCAGGTGACGGAGGCTCTGCGTTCGCTCACCACGAGCAGCGAGTTGTTCGACGCACTCGGGCTCGCACGACAGGCATTGCACGTGCGATCGCTGAAGGTGCTGCTCATGTTGGAGTCAGGCTCGGAAGCCGAGGCCCGGCTGGAGTTCGAGCAACTCAGCCGCATCCCCGAGATCGACATCCCTCGCGCGTCGCTGTTGCTGCTGCGGTGTCTTGGCTTGGCCATTGCGGCCGTCGACACGGATGACGGCTTCGAGGCCATCTTCGATCGAACCACCGCGGCGCTGACGAGCATCGACCTGCCCACGGCGGAGGTGGTGCGGTGCCTGCACCTGGCGCGGAGGCGCGCCGGGGAAGCCGGGAGTGCCGACCGGGCGGGACGGATCGCGCAACTTCTGGAGGGCATGGCCGCGCAGCCGGACGGCGCGCGAGCGTCATGACCCGCTCCGGTCATCCTCCATGAGGACTTGCCAGACGGATCTCGACAACACGCGCATCAGTCGCTGCATCGCCTCTCGCTGGACCACAATCGCCTCGAACAGCGCCTTGACGGGCTCCAGTCGCGACACCGCTTCCTCGTCCAAGTTGATTTTCCGCATCCCCCACGAGGGAAACTGACGGTCATCGACTTCGTCTTGTGCGGTGAGGACGAGGACATCCTTGTGTCGTGGGTCGGCGCCGATCTTCTGGAATAGGCGGTCCACCGCGTCGGGCGGGCCTTCGAGGACCTGATAGAACATGCCACCGCTCGACATGAGCATACCGGTGACGCCGAGGGCGCGGTTCCGCTCTTCGGCATCCGTCGCCAACTGCGTGATCTCCTCAAGAAGCAGGGGACGGGAGAACTTGCTGATGTAGCTGATGCGCTTGAGCACAACGGCCTCCGGGGAGGTGACTGTGGACACCACGTAAACGTAGGATTCAAGTTCCAGACCCGCGAGCCTGCATCCGTGCCGGTGCCACCTGCGGTGCGCTTCCTCCACGCCGGTTGCCGCCGTCGGCGAGGGTCTGGAGGGGCATCGGTTCCGGCGCCGAATTGTCCCTCCTCCAGGCCACGTGCTGGCCGAGCCCCGAAGCGCATCCTACCTTAGTCCGATCGCAGCCGAGGTCCCCCATGACCGACCGGCTGGGCCGGCTCCCAACTGTTCTGGCAGACCGCGACGCCGTGGAACGGGAGCCGGGCCGTGGCGGGACGGAGGAGGTGTACCTCGCCCGGGACGAGAAGGTGGGTCGCGACGTGGCCCCCAAGGGGCTCCGCCCGGAGTTGGCGGCCGCGCGCGGAGCCGATTGTTTCCTCCGCGGAATCGAGATCGCCGCCACGCTGAGTTACCCGACCATCCTCCCGCTGCACGACGGCGGCGAGGCCGCGGCCACCTGTGCGACAGCATGCCCTTCGTAGATGTGCGAGAGCACCGCACAGGCGACCACGAAATGAAAGGAACGCCTGCTCCCGCTCCTCACCTGCTCGGGGACGTGGAGATCGGGGAGAATGACGCCCGCCCGCCGGCGACACGGGCAGACTGGTAACAGCGAGGGAGGTACGCAGTGGTCATCGTCGAGTCCTATCCGATCGCGGTCATGCTGTGCGTCGTCACCATGCTGTGCTGGGGATCGTGGGCGAACACGCAGAAGCTGACGGGCAAGGCGTGGCCGTTCCAGTTGTTCTACTGGGACTACGCGATCGGCGTGCTCGTGCTGTCGCTGATCTTCGCCTTCACGCTGGGCAGTGTCGGTGCCGGCGGCAGGTCGTTCCTCGCCGATCTCACGCAAGGTAGCGGGAGCGCGATCTGGTCGGCCGTGCTGGGTGGGATCGTGTTCAACCTGTCCAATATCCTGCTGGTCGCGGCGATCGACATCGCCGGCATGGCGGTGGCGTTTCCGATCGGAGTTGGCCTGGCGCTCGTGCTCGGCGTCGTGGTCAACTACGTCACGCTGCCTGTGGGCGATCCGGTGCTGTTGTTCGCGGGCGTGACCGCCGTGGTGATCGCCATCGTGCTGGATGCGCTCGCCTACCGGCGGCTGCCGACCGACACGCGGACCACCGCCACGGGGATCGTGATTTCGGTAGCTGCCGGCGTGTTGATGGGTTTCTTCTTCCGGTTCGTCGTGGCCTCGATGGCCACCGACTTCGCGAACCCGGAGCCGGGGCTCCTCACGCCGTACACCGCGGTGTTCCTCTTCTCGGTCGGGCTTCTGCTCAGCAACGTCGTGTGGAACTCCCTCGTCATGCGACGGCCGTTCGTCGGCGACCCCGTGCCGTACCGCGACTACGTCGCCAAGGGGAACGCTCGACTGCATCTGGTGGGCATGCTGGGCGGGATCATTTGGAACGTCGGCATGTCGTTCAGCATCATCGCCTCCGGAGCCGCCGGTCCGTCGATCTCGTACGGGCTGGGTCAGGGCGCGACGATGGTCGCAGCCCTCTGGGGTGTGTTCGTCTGGAAGGAGTTCCGGGAGGCTCCCCCGGGCACCGGCCGGTTACTCGCGCTCATGTTCGTCTTCTACGTCGCGGGCCTGGGCTTGATCGTCTACGCCGGCACCTAGGGAAATCCACCGACATCTCGGGAGCGGATATGGGTAGCAGGGTCGTCGTGGTTGGCAGCTCGAACACCGACATGATCGTCAAGGTCCCGCAGCTTCCCAAGCCGGGCGAGACGGTCCTCGGGGGGGAGTTCTCCTCGGCCGCAGGCGGCAAGGGTGCCAACCAGGCCGTCGCCGCAGCGCGCGCCGGGGGAGACGTGACCTTCGTTGCCCGCGTGGGCGACGACCCCTTCGGCCGGCAGGCAACGGCCGGGTTCGCCGCCGACGGCATCGACGTCCGGTACGTGTTCGTCGACGCCGCTGCGCCCTCCGGTGTCGCGTTGATCGTCGTAGACGAGGGGGGCGAGAACAGCATCGCGGTAGCCTCCGGTGCCAATGCGCGGCTCACGCCACAGGATGTCATGACAGCCGAAGATGCGATCGCGTCCGCCGATGTCCTCATCGTGCAACTGGAGACCCCGCTGGACGCGGTGCAGACGGCGGTGCGCCTCGCTCATGAGCGCGGTGTGCGGGTAGTGTTGAATCCCGCGCCGGCCCAACCCCTCAGCGGGACGATCCTTCGTTACGTCTCGGTCCTGACACCCAACGAGACCGAGGCCACGTTGCTGACGGACATCGAGGTAACGAGCGATGCCGGAGTCCTGGCGGCGGCGGAGGCACTGCATGCCGGCGGCGTGGCGTCCGTGCTCATCACGCTGGGGTCGCGAGGCGTCTTCGTCTTCGACTCCGACCACGGGGCGCTCGTGCCCGGTTTCGCGGTCGAACCGCGGGATACGACCGGCGCCGGCGACGTCTTCAATGGTGCCTTGGCGGTCGCGCTGGCCGAAGGCCGTGCCCTCACGGAGGCGGCCCGGTTCGCAAACGCGGCGGCAGCACTGGCAGTCACCACACTAGGTGCGCAGACCTCGGTGCCGATGAGAGAGGAGATCCAACGGTTCCTGGATAGCCGATAGCAGCATCAGGGGGAGGACGAGTCGCGATGAAGGCCCGACCGAGACGGGGCTGGAGGAGACGTGGCGTCGTTGACCCGAATGCCTCACCCGCGCGCGCCGACCGCATGGAGAGCGTGCTGGGCAGGGACGGCTCAGCGACCGTTCACCGGCGCGATGGGTTGTCACTTCCGCGCCAGGACGGTCCTCAGTCCGGTGTGATGTTCACCACCACGCGCCGATAGCGCGACAACGGCGGGGTGCCCTTGTCGGTGACCCGCAGGATGAAGTGCACGGTCTCCGGACGCTCGACCTCCGGCGCCCTGATCGTGTGAACGTAGTACAGACTCTCGGACAGCGGAGCAAAACTGATTGCTCCCTGGTACGTCCCGGCCTCCGGATACTGGAACCACCAGTAGCTCACGGAGTCGCCGTCGGGATCGCTGGTGCCGGCCGCGCTCAAACCGAAGACCTCCCCCGACCGCACGTGCAGCGTGTCGCCGTGCCCGAGCCTCGGCACTGGCGGGTGATTCGCCTCGGCGTAGCTCCGTATCGTCCAGTCCATGCGCGCGGCGAAGTCGTGCTGGATGTCTTCCCGCCAGCGCCAGAGCGTCACGTGGTTTGCGGTGTACGCGGTGGAGTCGGGCTGGATGGCGCGACCCCACCGGGAAGCATGCCGAGGACGGAACGTGTCCACCGCATTCCAAGGTCTGTCGCCATGATCTCGTGCGGCTTCCCGTCGCCCAACGGGGCGATTGCCAGTGTGTACTGGGCAAACGCGGGATCTGTGTGTCCGACGAGCAAGATCGCGGCGACGGCAGCGATCGATCTCAGCCGAGATGCCGTGGCTTTCGGCATGATCATTGAGAGCTCCTCCCCGTTTCGCTCGATCGTGGACCTGCCCGTCTTGCCGAGCGGTCACGTGGGGATGGGCTGTTGGTCGTTGCGGTCTGGTCGGTCGCCGCGGCAGCGGTCTTGAGCGGGATCGTCCCAGAGGCAGCGAGACCCAAGCCCACTGAAGCTGCCAGGCCGGTCTTCAGAGAAGTGCAGCGATCACATTCACTATCCATGATTCGCTCCTCGCTGCTCTCAGTTGGCTCTGGTTCCAACGCGCCACTGATTACCAGAATCTGCCGTATTCCTCATCAGTGACCGGTTGCAGCCAAACCGTGCTACCCTCCAGCGAATTGGTGACTACGGCAACATGTGTGAACTCACCGGCAGGCGTCGCGCCGTGCCAATGCACCACATTTGGGCCGATTTCGACCACATCTCCTGTTCTGAGCAATTGGATGGGTCGCCCGTGCTCCTGGTAGTACCCGGATCCGTTGGTGGCCAGCAGGATCTGACCCCCGGGGTGTGAATGCCAATTGGTTCGTGCACCCGGCTCAAACGTGACATTGCCTATCCGAGAGCCGAAGACATCTTCATCGGTCATCAGCATCTCCACCCAAACGGATCCGGTGAAGTGGTCGCTCGTGATTCTTCGTCCCCGGGGGAACACGGTACTTCCTATCTGACTGCCCGAGCCGCTCCCAAGCTGTACCTCTCGATCGTCGTTTCGTTCGCCACCTGCGCCACCAGCCTCTGTGTCCGTTTGCCAAGCCAGTGCCTGGGACAGGAGGTCTCGACCGGACGTGGCCTCCGCCTCGCCCACATTGGTCTCGATCACGGCGAGAAGTTGCCGCAGCTGAGATTCCGTGATGCCCACATTCAATGCCAATCCCATGTGGGCGCGCGCATAAGGCTCCACCCCACCCAGAGTGACGAGTGCAGCGACTGTCGTGATCTCCCTATCCTGATAACTCAGAACACCTCGGCCGAAGATGTCGGCAAACAGGTGTTCCTTGAGGAAGCGCTCCACGCTAGGGAAGAATGCCGCGTATCCGCTCCTCGGAACGTTCCGTGCGCGTCCTGTCAGTTCCCCCAATACTCGTGCACCCCGTTCATACCTGTTCTGATAGCCGACGTCCTCTGCTGTCGGGCCAATCTCATCGGTGATGCCCTGCGTCTCCCTGTGTTCCAGTACCGCCATGAAGGTGTTGATGCCCCGAAGGCTCCGGGGAAAGCCACAGTATGCAGACAGCTGCAGCAGGACTTCCTTGATCTCACTGATCGTGAGTCCGGAATCCAATCCGGCATTGAAAGCATCTGTCAATCGCTCCGTGTCGCCTCTCGCCGTGTGTGACGCAATGAGCACGATGCTCTGCTGACGTGCACTCAACGACTCTGTGTCGCCTGCTCGATCCTGGGCGGTCGTTGTACCGGAAATGCCAAGGAGCAAGACAGCGAAAGCAATCAGGAGGCGGGCCTTTGCGTTCTTCATCGTCTCTTCCTTTGCGGCGCCAATCATCGCTCAACGATCTCGGCGCACGTAGAACGGGCAAATCGCGCTGGATGCAGAATTGGGCATCGGCCCTCCCGGTGAGTCCTGACTGGGCTGGAAGCTTCAACCTGCCGCGCCCAGAAGGCGACGGCTTTGCCGATCCATCCTTCAGCCTCAGTGCCCGTGCCGGCGCCGAACCCGTGTCCGAGGTTGGGATACACATGGTACTCGACCTCTGTACCCGCTGATCGTAGGGCCGTGATCCGGCGCTCCATCGCGGCGGGCGGCGCGATACCATCGCGACCGCCGACGACAACGACGGTCGGCGGCTCATCGGTCGAGAGATCGGAATGGCCGGTATAGGCCATGACGACGGCGGCGGGTCTCGGATACTCGTCCTCTCCGAAAGCGGCCGTGCCATGCGAGCCGATAGCGGCCGCCATCCGCGCGCCGGCCGAGCTGCCCCAGAGGGAATACTGGTCTCTCGCGACACCAAGTTCGTCGGCATGCGTGAGGACATAGGCGATCGCCCGCGCCATGTCCGCAGTAGCCGTGCGGCCACCCTGACCGGTGCGATAGGCTACCACGAACGCATTGAGGCCAAGGGCGCTGATTTCCG
>JBDHDN010000051.1:0-13490 GCA_039591485.1 Gemmatimonadota bacterium | reverse complement strand
GATCCCAGTTGCTGCTGATCTGCTCGAGCCCCGGTCCCCCCTCGGCTGTGACGAGCCACGGTCCGCGCAGCGGTCGCCAGCGGACGAGCGCTTCGCCGAGCACGTAGAAGTTCGGGTCGAAGTAGCCGTCATCGAGGTCCTTCTGGAAGCCGAACGAGCGAAGTCGCGCGGCAACCGCCCACTGCCGGGTGAAGGTCCGTGTCCCGGCGACGTGTGCCGCCAGCCGACGGTTCGACTCCGAGCCCCGAAACAGGGCGTACGACAGGCCCCCGTCCACGCTCCATCGCTTGGCGAAGCGCGCACGCCCATTCACGGCCGCTTCGCTGAACGTGACGCCGTTCTCCATGAGCAGGGCCGTGTAGTCGAATGGCGCGTGCCGCAGCAGCAGCGAGCCGCCGATCGGCTCGCGCGCCGGCGTGGATGCCTGGGCGCGAACGATCGGCCGCACCGGTGCGTTGGCGCCGTTCGCGTTGGAGACGCCAAGCTGAGCGGTCAACGTCCATCCCGGCTCGATCAGGTACCGTGCAGTGCCGGCGAATCCCCATGACTTCCGCGACTCCGTGAGACCGAGATCCCACGTCGCCATCCGAAAGTACATGTCGACGCCGACGCGCAAGCGCGGGACGACGGGGTGTTCCCCCCGCATCACCGCGGTGAACATCTCATTCTCGTCCGAGTCGATCTCGAAGGTGAGGGCCGGTGCCAGCCCCGCGTCCAGGGCGGCATCAACCCAGCGGCGCTCTTCGCGGTACTCGGGTCGCGATCGCTCGTCCAGTAGGATGCCGTCGAGCACGGCGAGCGCCGAGTCCGCTCGGCCCTGCCACCGAAGGGTCTGGGACAGACCGACTCGCGCCGCCGTCTCGTCGCCTCCCAATTCGAGGGAGCGCTCCCATGCCGCTTCGGCGTCGCGCAGCTCACCGCTCCACGCCGTGACGCGGGCCAGACCCTGCTGCACCTCCGGATCATCGGGATCGTCGAGGAGCAGCGATGCGTAGACCGCTTGCGCCGAGTCCAGACGACCCGACCACGAGAGCACTCGCGCGAGACCCATGCGTGCCGATCGCTGCTGTGGCCGGCGCTCCAGCACGGCGGCGTAGTCGGCAGCGGATTCGTCGAACCGGCCCGCCCAGGACAGCACGCGCGCGCGATCGGTCCGCGCCTCGCCGTTGTCCGGTTCGACCACCAGTAGGTGATCGAAGAGCGCAATCGCCGGATCGAAGGCCCGTTCCCATGCGTACAGGAGCGCGAGACGGTGCAGCGCCCGCACGTCGGCGGAATCGGCCGCTACCCGGGCCGTGTACAGCTCCCGGGCCGCGGCGTGATCGCCCCGGTTCCACGCGAGATCCGCGGGGTCCTGGCCCCTGGCACTGGAGGCAGCAAGGCACGCAACGGCGATGGACGTCGAGGCGACGCGGGCGAGGGTGCTCATCGATCCTGCGCCGTAACACGCATGCTGCGGTAGACCGCCTGCAGCGCCTCGTAAAGCGGCCGAGGCCGCATCCGCCAGCGCGGCTCGTCCCACGTGTCCCAGGTGAAGCGCGCGACGTCCTCGACCTGACCGCTCGCCGGCCACGTACGCCACGTCCCGTCACCCGACCGCGTCGCCAGGAGGATACCGATGCTCTCGACCTGCCGGGTAGCGAATCCAGTGCTACCGTCGGCTGGATTCGCCATTACTCGGCGCGTGCTCGGATCCGCCACGTTGAGCAACGACCACGGGACGCGGATCTCGAGCACCTCGCGCGCCGCGTCCCACTCCCACAAGCCGTCCGGTTCGGCACCGGATGGCAGTACGCCCCTGTCATAGCCGCTCGCCGCGAACTCGACACCGTCGCGGCTCAGCCTGACCCGGTTCGTGACGACCCGCAGGGAGTCGAACTCCCCGTCCGAATGCCGCGCTCCGCCAAGCGGGAAGCGAGGCACCTGATCGTAGGCCCCCTGGAACAGACCCAGCGGAGGAAGTCCGACCTGCATTGTGGCGAGCGAGTCGCGCAGCATGGCCTGCCTGCGGACGCGGAACGGGTTCGCAGCCGGATCCGCGAGCACCCGTACTTCGTTTGACGTGGCGACGATCACGAACTCGAGTCCTACGGGGAGCATGGAGTCGGCGCCACCTGGCCAGCGGAACGATCCGGCTTCGGGCTCGAGCACGTCGATGCCGATCAGGATGCTGTCCGGACCGGACGTGTCCGGCAGGGTGACGAGCAGGCGGAGGTACGCCTCGTCGGCCAGTGCACGCACTGCACCACCATACAGCGGGGCCACGTCCTGCCACGCCGCGACCCGCTCGGCCAGCGTCGCGCCCGGCAAGCGCGGCTCCGGCTCGACGGCGAGCACGCCGTACTGCTGCTCGGGGTTCATGCGGCTCAGCCAAAAGCGACGGCGGTCCTGCGGAAGCTCGAGCGGCGCCACGAGCCAGTTCTGCTTGAACCACTCGTCGATCCACGCGAACACGACGCCGCCGGCCATGTCGCTGTCGGCGATGAGGCGCGTAAGCTTGGCGTTGATCCCCGCCATTTCGGCTTCGGTGTGGCGGCGGTGATGCCAACCCTCGGGTGACAGGTGCGCAATGCCGAGGCTCGCTGGTACGCCGTATTCCGCGATGAGGACCGGTATGTCGGGATGGCGCTGCTTCAGTCGTCGGAGGTACTCGGCGTAGCCCCCCCCGAGCACGATGAAATCGGGATAATAGGGATACGCGTGATAGGCTGCGAAGACACCGGCGTGGAAGCTGTCTGTCGGGACAATGGCGGATGGGTCGACGGCGACCACATCGTCATCGTGCTGCAAGGCATCGTCGTCCTCCACGATGCCGCGCATCGCACGGTCCTCGGCGACCGAGGCCTCGGTAGGGTGAACCAGCGGGTCGAGCGTCGGCCAGCTGGCGTACGCGACGGGCCGCTGTACCCGGTACCGGTCGGTCTCGTAGGCGACGAGTCGGTCGAGCGCCTGCGCGAGCCAGACTTCCGTCGCCGTGCCGCCGGACACCTCGAGGAAGCGACCGCGCCAGTCGTGTGCGCCCGGATGGGCCAGATCGTACGCCTGCACCGCGTACGGCTCCCACTCACGTCCGATGATGAATGCGAGCGTCCAGGGGGATACATCCGCAGTGTAGAATCCCGAGGCGTGTCCGGGACGGTCGGGAATGTCGGCACGGCCGTGCAGCAGATCCACGACGCGGTGCATCTCGGCGGTGAACTGCACGTTCCACGTGTGGTCGCTGAAGTCGTGACGCGGCGGTAGACCAGTCCACACGCCTTGGATCAGCCAGAGCGGTCGCTCGGGATGCAATCGGTTGTAGCGCTCCAGCGCTTGGTAGAACGCCGGCGGGTGGATCGTGTACACCCGCACGGCATTCGCGCCCATCGCGCCCATCTGCTCGATCCACGCGCCGTACGTCGCGGCATCCGGGAACTCGCTCGGATGCCTCCCCGGGAGTGCGGCGCCGAGGTTCACGCCATTGACGTAGAAAGGCTCCCAGCCACCGTCGGTCAGTATCTCGAATCCGTCGCCGCGTGCGCGCGCGCGCACCTCGACCGTGTCGGGCAGGATGAGTGGGGGGCGTCCCGGTGGGAGGCCGATGATCGCCAAAATCTGATGGGCCTCCACCTGGCCGGAGTCCAACGCGAGGGCACGCACGAAAGCCACCCGTGCAGCATCGACATCACCGCGTCGCCAGGCGACCAGACCGGCGCCCATCAACGCATCGACGTAGTCTGGTGCCCGGGCCAGGACCGCAGTGAACCGCTCGGCGGCGGCGTTGAGTCGGTTCTGCCGCAGCTGGGTATATCCGTCGCCCACGAGCGCGCCGATATGTTCGGGGCACCGCTCTAGGGCGCGGCCGAAGGCGACCTCGGCGCTGTCGATCGCACCGCGTCGATAGAGCGTCCAACCGCGCTCGACGGTGGGGTCGGCGAGCGTCGGACAGACGGGCTCCTGCCCCGAGACGGTCCGGGCAGCGAGCAGCCCGAAAAGCAGGACGATCGCCGCTCTACGCATCGGGCGTCGGAGAGAAACCGGTCCGTCGCATCTCGCCCCAGTGACGGAGACCGCGAATCGCATTCCAGAACCCACGTAGCCGCCAGTACACCGTGATTTGGCGATAGCCGAACGGCTCGAGGGCCGCGAACACCAGCATCCGCATGAAGTCGCGGAAACGGCCGTACATCCGGAACGTGGTCTCTTCGAGGATCACGGCCCAGATGCTCAAGAACATCTGGTACCCCAGGGCGACGAGCAGGAACAGGAGTGCGAACTCGAGGCTCAGCAGCCCGAGCAGGAGCCCGAACACGGTGAGGATGTAGCCGAACAACTCGATCACCGGAGCCAGCATCTCGCCGAAGAAGAAGAACGGCATGATCACCGTGCCGATCCGGCCGAACTTTGGATTCAGCAGGAGCCCACGGTGGGCGAACATGGTGACGATCAGCCCCCGGTGCCAGCGCTCGCGCTGACGCCCGTGCGTGCGCAGGTCGGACGGCACCTCCGTCCATGCGACCGGGTCGGGGATGAACGGGATGTCGTAGGGGATCTTCTCCATCCGCAGCTGACGATGGAGGCGCACGACCAGGTCGAGATCCTCGACTACATTGTCGGCGGCGTAGCCCCCGATGGTGAGCAGGTAGTGCCGCTGGAACAGTCCGAAGGCGCCGGAGACGATGAGATTGCCGCCCAGTCGGTTCCATCCCAGCCGCCCGAAGAGAAACGCGCGGAGGTATTCCGGCACTTGAATGGCAGACAGGTAGTCGATCGGCAACTTGGGCTCCGAGACGCGACCGCTCGTGATGCGGCATCCGTTGGCCACGCGGATGGTGCCGCCGGCCGCCGCGACGTGCTCGCCGAGCAGGAACGGGCGGACCAGGCGCAGCAGGGCGTCGTGCGCCACGATCGTGTCGGCGTCTACCGGGACCACGATCGGATAGCGTGCCGAGCTCAGCGCAACGTTCAGCGCATCCGCCTTTCCGCCGCGCTCCTTGTCCACCACGAGCAGTCCGGGACGTCTCCGCGAGCGGTAGAATGCCCGCACGGGCCGTGTCTCAATGTGGCGGGGGAATGCGGGCGGCACCTCGTACAGATCGAATCCGTCCCGCAGGCGTTGCATGGTGGAGTCCGTCGAGCCGTCGTTGACGACGATGACCTCGTGCTGCGGATACTCCAGCGCGAGCTGCGCCGATACGCTGTCGGCGATGCTCGCCTCCATGTTGTACGCCGGAATGAGGATCGAGATCGGCGGCAGCGCGTTCGAGCCCACGTAGTTCCGCAGGTCCTCGTTGCGCATGATCTTCCAATGCTTCCAGAGCTCCGGTACGGCCATGAACAGGAGCAGCGCGTAGAACGAGTTGACCGCAAGGAAATACCAGATGATCGTGCGGTCGGCGGTGACGATGAGGCCCGAGACGGTGTCGATCATGGCCGCTCCTACGTCAGGTAGTCGGCCACGGCTTCGTCCGTGAGTCCCTGGACGTAGCGCGCCATCTCGAGTGCGAACCGGTCGTTCCCCGTCTCCGCGTCGCGCAGGATCTGCGAGCCGGCTCTACCGAGCTGGCGCAACGAGACGGCTGCCCGCAACCGCACCCACCAGTTCGGGTCACCGAGGACCTTTCTGAGCGCATCGCGGGAGTTGACGGCACGGATGATCCCCAGCGATGTCGCCGCCTGTGTGCGGACCTGCCACTCGCCGTCCTCGAGCAGCTCGACCAGCACGGCTTCGGTGCGGGGATGGGGGTAGCTGCCGAGCGCACGGGCCACGGCCACGCGGATCTCCATGTCTTCATGCCGGACGTGGGCGTGCAGGTGCTCGAAGAACTCGACGGCAGACAGCTCACCGGCCAATGTGATCAGCAGGCGCAGCATGGGGGCGTTGTCGGCGGCATCGAGTCTGGCCGCGAGCACCGGTACCAAGGCCCGCCGCATCGACACGACCGCATCGAATAGATACCGACGCACCACCGGCTTTGCGTCGAGTGCCTCGTCGAGCACGATCTGCAGCACGTCCTCGTCGCGGATCCGGCGCACCAACTGAACGGCCGACACCTTGATTGCCGGGTTTCGGTCGCGCACCAGCGTCCGAATGAGCGGGAGATCTTGCTCGCGACCGGCGATGGCGAGCAACCGGGCCGCAACCAGCCGCTGCCACCAGAAGCGCGACCGTGCCCGCGGCTTGACGAACCCGTCGAACCAGGCCGTGTTCCGAACGGCGTGCACGACCCGCTCCCATGGCTCGCCCCCGATCTGCGCGGAGTACTGGTGCAGGACGGCAACGATTACCTCGCCGTCGCAGCCGTCCATCTCGGCAACGAACTGTTCGGGAGCCGATCGGTTCCCGAGCAGATCTGCGAGCGCGCGGGAGAGGCGCGCGCCATCGACGCGCCGGCGCCGCTTGCGCCGCTCGTCGTAGATGCGGGCACCGGCCAGCCACACGAACATCGCGACGAAGAACATGAACTGCGACGTCGCGACGATCGCGAGGAGTGTCGTGGTCACCGGTCGGAGTCGTCCAGCAGCCGCTCTACCTTGGCGATGAGTACCGGTATGCTGAGCGGCTTGACGAGGTAATCCATGGCGCCGGCCCGGATGGCGCGGATCTGATCGCGCTCCGCTCCCTGGGCACTCAACACGATGATGCGAAGCCCGGGACGCACATTGGCGATCTGCTGCAGCGCGCTGAATCCCTCGGTGCCCAGCAAGTCCAGATCGAGCAGCACCACCGGACACGCCGTGGACTGGGACCCGTCGAGCAGGAACTCGATTGCGAGTTCTCCGTGCTTGAACGTGCGCACCGAGTGCCCGGTGTTGCGCACCGAGTACTCGAGCATCTCGGCGAGCGCCGCGTCACCCTCGACCAGGATGACGGCCGGGGCTGCGTTGCCGACCGCGTCCTGATCGGGACCGTCCGCGGGTGACGGGAGGTCGGATTCGGTCACGGTAGGGCCGCAGGGCAGGAATTGAGTCTGCGCGCGATCGGTCGTCAGCTCCGCGGATTGTCCGGTCTGCTGTGGCATGTCAGCGCTCGAATCATAAACGTTAGCGCCGGGACCGGGAGGATCCCGACGGGTGACGATCCGATGGTGCACGTATTTGCGCACGTTTCATGCCTTGTGTGATACTCTCTAAGTCGTTGTAATGAAGAGCTTTACGTCGTTCGCGCGTCAGTCCTGTCGGGTGACCTGCCGTGGGCTGCATTATCATTGGCGATGTGCGGTATCCGCCCTGGGAGGATACGTGTCCAGAATGACGCAGTCTCGAGCCCCGAAGGCCTGGTGCCCCGGATGGTGTCGGCTCAGTTTGTTCATCACGATGATGTTCCCATCGATGGGTGCTGGAGCCGCTGGACAGGATTCGCGCGCAAGCAGCGCCGGCTTGACCTCCGTGCGGGGCATCCGGGTCGGGCACGCCACGCTCGCCGAGCGACCGACGGGCTGCACGGTGGTGCTCGTGGAGGCCGGAGCAGTGGGCGGTGTGGATGTCCGCGGCGGAGCCCCCGGAACCCGCGAGACCGACGTGCTCGATCCCGTGAACTCCGTCGGGGTCGTGCACGCCGTGGTGTTGTCGGGGGGGAGTGCGTTCGGTCTCGACGTATCGTCGGGTGTCGTCCGGTATCTCGAGGAGCGCGGCATTGGGTTCGAGACCTCCGTGGCGAGGGTGCCGATCGTGGTGCAGGCCACTTTGTTCGACTTGGCCACGGGCGGAGCTCCGTCCGTTCGGCCCGGTGCCGAGTGCGGGTACGAGGCGGCGGCAACGGCGGGTGCGGGGCCCGTCGTGGAGGGGAGCATCGGGGCCGGTGCGGGAGCCACGGTCGGCAAGCTTCGTGGGATGGGTCGTGCGATGCGCGGCGGTGTAGGCACCGCCGCGGTAACGCTGGCAGATGGGCTCACGGTGGCAGCGCTGGTGGCGGTGAATGCGATCGGCGACGTGGTCGATCCGGCGACGGGCCGGGTCGTCGCCGGCGTCCGGACGGAGGACGGCACCGGGCTCGCGGACGCTCGACGCCTGGTACGAGCCGGTGCCGTTGAGCCCAATCCGCTCGAGAATACCACGATCGGCGTGGTGGCCACCAACGCCCGGCTCACCAAGGCGGAAGCGACGAAGGTCGCCCAGATGGCGCAGGACGGCTACGCCCGCGCGATCTACCCGGCGCACGGCGCGTGGGATGGTGACGTGATCTTCAGTCTCGCGACCGGATCGTTCGCAGGTGACGCCGATCTCACCCTGGTGGGCGCCCTGGCGGCGGATGTCATGGCGGAGGCCATCCTCCGGGCCGTGAGGAAGGCTACCGGGCTCGGGGGAATACCGGCTGTCGTCGATCTCGTGCACGGAGGGCGATGAGCCCGACGCTCGTTCTCCTCGTCGGCTACTCATTGGCGCTGGTGCTGCTCGGTGTCTGGATCGGTCGACGAGTGGAGTCGAGCGGTGCCTTCTTCGTCGCCCGGCGTCGGCTCGGCCCCGTCCTGCTGTTCGCTACCGTACTCGCTGCCAACATCGGTGCCGGATCGACCGTCGGCGCGGCAGGGCTCGGCTATCGCCACGGTCTCTCGGGCTGGTGGTGGGTCGGCTCCGCAGCAATCGGCACGGCGCTGCTGGCGTTTTGGGTCGGCCCGCGCATGTGGCGCATTGCCAGGGAGCACGATCTTTACACGGTCGGAGACTGGCTCGAACACCGGTACGGCCGCTCCGTCCGCCTGACGATCGTCATCCTGCTCTGGCTCGGCACTCTGGCGATCCTTGCCGGGCAGCTCATTGCGGTCGCATGGGTACTCGACGTGGTCGCCGGGGTGCCCAAGGTCGCTGGCTGCCTGATCGGCGGAGTGGTCATGACGGCCTATTTCGCCGCCGGTGGACTGTTGACATCGGCGTGGGTGAACCTCGTACAGCTTGTGGTGCTGCTCGCAGGGTTCACCATTGCGCTGCCTCTCGTACTCACTGGTGCTGGTGGCTGGGATGCCGTACGAGCCGCGGCGCCGACAGCGGACTACTTTGGCTTCTGGGGCGGTGATGGGGCCGGCTGGGCGTACCTCGCCCTGCTCGTTCCAGCATTCATCGTCTCGCCCGGTCTGATCCAGAAGGCCTACGGCGCGCGTGACGAACGCACGGTGCGGCTCGGCGTGGGACTCAGCGCGGTCACCCTCGCCCTGTTCGCGTTCCTCCCCCCACTGCTCGGCATGATGGCTAGGGCCTACGCACCGGCGCTGCCCAACGCGGAGTTGGCGCTCCCGACGGTCCTAGCCGTCGGGCTCCCGCCCGCAGTCGGCGCACTGGGACTTGCAGCCGTGTTCTCCGCCGAGCTCAGCTCCGCCGATGCGATCCTGTTCATGCTGTCGACGTCGCTGTCCGAGGATTTCTACCGCCGGTTCCTCCGACCGGATGCTGACGACCGCGCTGTCCTGCGCGTGGCGCGTGGGTCGGCCGTGGCAGGCGGCACCCTGGGGGTCCTGCTCGCGATCCTGCTGCCAAGCGTGATCGGCTCACTCAGCATCTTCTACTCGCTGCTGGGGGTCAGTCTGCTGGTGCCGGTGGTGGCAGGCCTGCACGTTCGGCGGGCGGGCGTGACCGAAGCCCTGGCCGCGATCGTCGCCGGTGTGGTGCTTGCGCTCGCGCTGCGGCTGATGGGGGTCTCGACGACCGGCGTGGCGAACGCCTACACGTGGGGGCTCGTGGGCTCCGCCGTCGTGTTCACCATCGTCCTCCTGCTCCGGAAACGCTAGGCCGACAGCGGCTCGAGCCGCGCGGTGAAGTGGCGCAGCACGGGAGCAGCGTATGCCAGCCGCAGACCCCGAATCCTCTCCCGCTCCCGGTGGAGTCTGGCGCACACCTCCACGACGTAGTCGAGGTGGCTGCGGGTGTAGACGCGGCGAGGCACCGCCAATCGCACCAGCTCGAGCTCCGGCCACTTCCCTTCGGCACCGAACATCAGGCCGCCGATCTCCACGCCGCGGATCCCGCCTTCGAGATAGAGCGCACAGGTCAGGGCCTGGGCGGGGAACTCCTCCTGCGGGATGTGCGGCAGGAACCGGCGAGCATCGAGGTAGACGGCATGTCCCCCCACAGGGAGCACGATCGGCACGCCAGCCTCCTGCAGCTCGGCGCCGAACTCACGTACTTGCCCGATCCGGTGCGCCAGATATGCCTCGTCGAGCACCTCTTCGAGACCTTGCGCGATGGCGCCGAGGTCGCGACCGGCCAGGCCACCGTAGGTCGGGAAGCCCTCGATCAGGATCAACATGTTCGTGAGACGGGTCGCGAGATCGTTGTCGTTCAGCGCCAGAAAGCCACCGATGTTCACGAGGCCGTCCTTCTTCGCGGACATCGTGCAGCCGTCGGCCAGCTCGAAGAACCGGCGCGCGATCTCCGCGATCCCGAGCTCGAGACTGCTGCGAACCCTGTTGAAGTACGCGTTCTCCGCGAAGCGGCAGGCATCGAAGAAGAACGGAATCCCGCGATCTCGGCACCAGCGAGAAACCCGCTCCGCGTTCTCCAGGCTCACGGGCTGGCCGCCACCCGAGTTGTTGGTAATGGTCAGGAGCACAAGCGGGATGCGGTCCTTGCCGACGTCGGCGAGCACCCTGTCGAGCTTCGCGACGTCCATGTTCCCCTTGTACGTGACGTCGCGAGTGGGATCATACGCGTCGTCGATGACGCAGTCCACCGCGATCCCGCCGTTGTGCTCCACGTTCGCCCGCGTGGTGTCGAAGTGGATGTTGTTGGGGACGTGGTCGCCCGGCGCGACCAGCGCCGTGAACAGCAGATTCTCGGCCATGCGGCCCTGATGCGTCGGGATCACGTGCGCGTAGCCCGTCAGCCGGCGCACGGTCTCCTCGAAGCGGAAGTAATTCCTGCTCCCGGCATACGACTCGTCGCCGAGCATCAGAGCGGCCCATTGTCGGTCCGACATGGCCGACGTGCCGGAGTCCGTCAGCAGGTCGATGGTGATGAGACGGGCGGGAACGTTGAAGAGATTGAACCCCGCGTGCATGAGCGCCGCCTCTCGCTCAGCCCGCGTCGTGAAGGGTATCGACTCGACCGACTTGATCTTGAAGGGCTCCATGCGAGTGCGAGCTCCCGCGAAGGTATGACAGGTGTGCGTCAAAGATACGGCTGGAGCCCCGCCCTCACGAGCGCCGCGTAAGGGAACCGTTCCGCGTTCGGGTGGAGGCCCGCAAGCACGACGGGCGCCGTCACCGACGGCGCCCGCGCATCTCTAGGTGTGGCAGCTCGGTCTACTCGGCCTGTGCGCGCAGATACTCGTAGATAGCGTGCGCGTCCTCAGTGGTGGCACCCATGTTCACCATTGGCGTGCCGTACTCCTCGTAGAGTGCCTTGGCGTCGGCGTCGTTCGCGATCATCGAATCCGGCTTGAGGATTATCGCCTGAATCCACTCGTAGCTGCGACGTGCCGTGACGTCACCGAGGGCCGGACCGATCATCCGCGTGTCCATCTGATGGCATCCCGCACATCCGCGGCTCGTGAACAACTGCTCGCCCTGATCCGCGAGGGCCTGATCGATCGGGCCGCTCGGCGCTTCCATCGTCGCCGCTGCGGTCGCCGCGGTCTCGGCAGCCGGCTGCTCCGGGGTCTCCGTCGCGGCCTGCTCGGCGCTCTCCCCTCCGCCGCAGCCGAAGGCAAACGCCAGCGCCACCAGCACTGCGCCATTTCGGGTCTTCATGATAGATCTCCGCTCCTCTATATGAATGTGACTGATCAACTTACAGGGACGCAGACCGCACCAGGCATATCCGCGCCAGACGAAAAAGATCGCATTCGGACGGCGTGATGTGAAGCTTCGGGTCCCGCATTCGAGGGGGAGCGGAATACCGTCGTCCCCCCGGGCAGCTCGGCTACGTGCTGCCGTGGCTCAGACTCCAGACGTAGGCGGCCACGGCCTTGACTTGCTCGTCGCTGATGGCGCTCCCACCCTTTGGCGGCATCGTTGTGCCAACGGTGGACTTATCGCCGGATACGCCGTTCTTGATCGTGGCGATGATCCCGTCGAGCGAGCCGTCACTGTGGATCCAGTCGTCGTCGCTCAGGTCCGCACCGAGATTGGGAAGGCCCTTGCCCTGCTGGCCGTGACACGCGTGGCAGAGACCTGCGCCGCGATAGATCGTGCCGCCTTCCTCGATCATCTCCTTGGTGACTCCCTCGGGCAGTTCCTGGGCGCGGGCGACCGCTGTGACTGCCCCGCAGATACCGAGGACCAGGAGGAGTGTTCGGGTGATGTGACGCATGGTCGTCCCTCGTCGTGGTTCGCGAAGCTCGATGGCCGCTCCCGATGAGAGCGCGGGCTTCGCACGTACGAAGCGCGACGCACCCTCGTCTGTAACCGCAAGTTACGCGGAAGCGCACGCCCGCCGCCACCGGTCGGCGCGGTACGTTGCCAACCGCTATGACGCGGTGGGCGATCGTGCTTGGGAATGCGGGCTGGTCGACCTGGCTTCGGGCCCCGGAGCGGCGGCCAGTCCTCTACCTCACAGATTCGAGTGGTGCGGGCGCGTATTGAGGCCGAGGAGGCGATACAAGGGGCAGCTGTGGGTCAGCGCCGTCCCGCCGCACAGGATGCCGAACAGCACGGCGATGAGCGAGACGACGAGCGTACCGTTGAAGAGAGCCGCGGCCACCAGGCAGGCAACGGCCAACGTTCCCCGGATCCACGCATCTGCTGTGCCGACGTTGACAAGCATCATGCCCCCCTACGAACTCTGCTGCAACATTGACCGGGCACGATGAAGCGATCCACAACCAAGTGTGAAGACGGGATGAGGGGAGATCAGGTCGTCCCGCCCTCCCGCGGCAACCGCAATGCGATGCGGAGTCCTCCCATCGGACTTCGTGCCGCGGAGATCTCGCCGCCGTGCGCACGCGCGATCGCGTCGGCGATGGTGAGCCCCAGGCCCACGGATCCAGTCCGTGTCCGGGCCGCATCGCTGCGGTAGAAGTGCTCGAACAAGTGCGGTAACGTGTCGTCGGGCATTCCGGGACCGCTGTCGTCGACGGTGATCACGAGCACCTGAGCAGCGACGTCCAACCCAACGCGCACCTTGGTTCCGGCGGGCGTGTGCTTGATGCAGTTGTCGATCAGCTGCGTAACGACGATCCCGAGCAGGTGGGCATCCACCGACGCCGTCGCCGCTCGGTCGGGACCGTGAAAGCTGAAGCTCCGCGTCGCGTCCCGCCCCTGGGCACGCTCCGTCGTCTCCCGCAGGAGCTCGACGACGTCTTGCTGCATCCGGTCGATGGCGAGTTCCCCGGCCTCGAGCCGAGCGAGCAGGGTCAGCGACTCGGAGATGGCCGTGAGCTGCTCGACTTCCTCGAGCACGCTCTGGAGCACGTCGCGGTACGCCTCGGGGCTGCGGGTCCCACGCAGCGCCACTTCCAGCTCGCCCTGCATTGCGGTGAGCGGTGTACGCAGGTCGTGCGCGGCATCGGCGATCATGCGACGCTGGGCCTCGAATGCCCGGGCAAGGCGCTGGAAGGCGTCGTTCAGGACCTGAACGAG
>JBDHDN010000050.1:0-13569 GCA_039591485.1 Gemmatimonadota bacterium | reverse complement strand
CGCCTCGATCTGTCCGCTCCGCTCGAGGAAGGCCCAGTGCCGCTCAAACGTATCGACCAGCGCCCCCACGCCCTCGTCCTTCACCGCAGCCGTCAGGAGCACCGGAGCCGACCAGACGGTCGAGTCGACCTCATCCGCGTCGTCGCGGGAGCGCGGGCCGCGCACGCCCCCGTGGTGTGCGCTGACGTGGCGGTACGCGTTACCGCGCCGGATGCCGAGCATGACTTCGACCTCCTGCACCAGCCGATCGGCACCAGGACGGTCGGCTTTGTTGACCACGTAGAGATCCGCGATCTCCATGACGCCCGCCTTGAGCACCTGCACCCCGTCGCCCGATTCAGGCACGAGGACCAGAGTCGTCGTATCCGCCGATCCCGCAATGCCGAGCTCCGACTGTCCGACGCCCACCGTTTCGATGATGATCCGGTGGAAACCGAAGGCGTCCAACACATCGCAGACCTCGCGGGTGGTCGTCGCCAGCCCGCCGCTTGCACCGCGCGACGCCATCGACCGAATGTACACTCCCTCGTCGAGGGTCAGCGATTCCATCCGGATCCGATCCCCGAGCAGCGCTCCACCGGTGAACGGGCTCGTGGGGTCCACCGCCACCACGGCAACCGTGAGCTCGCGCTTCCGGTACGCATGCACGAGCCTCTCGATCAGGGTCGACTTTCCCGCTCCCGGCGGGCCGGTGATCCCGATGCGATGCGCGCGACCCACGTCCCGATGCAGCGCCGACAGCACGTCCTCGAATCCCTCCCGGGCGTTCTCCACCATCGAGATCGCTCGGGCGAGCGCAGGAATCCGACCTGCTCGAACGCCAGCGATGACATCCCGCCCGTTCATACCGGTCTCATCGTAAGCTAGCGCCCTCCGGCTTCACAGCAGCACCCACGCGGCGAGACCGAGAAGCAGGAAGAAACCTGCAATGTCCGTCACGGCGGTCACGAATCCGGAGCTGGCCACGGCGGGATCGACGCCGAGCCGCTCAAGCGCGAGAGGCACGGCAGCGCCGACCGTCGCCGCCACCATGAGCGCACCCCACATCGCCAACGTCACGACCATGCCAAGCGGCCATCCGTGGCCCAGACCCACGGCGGCCACTACACCCACGACCACGCCGACCGCGAAGCCATTTACCAGCCCCACCACCAACTCCCGGGCGACGAGCCTAAGGCCGCTGCCCGCCGGGGTCATGCCGAGGGCAATCCGGCGGATCGTGACGGCGAGCGCCTGCGTTCCCGCGCTCCCTCCGAGCCCCGCCACCACGGGCATGACCGCGGCCAGGGCGACGATCTGGCTGATCGTGTCCTCGAAGAACACGACCACGGCCGCTGCGAGCAGTGCCGTCATGAGATTCAGGTAGAGCCACGGCAGCCGGCGGCGGACCGCTTCGTGCCACTTGTCTCCGAGCGCCTCTTCCCCTCCGACACCGCCGAACCGCAGCAGATCCTCCGTCTGCTCGGCCTCGACCACGTCGATCACGTCATCGAATGTCACCCGTCCAATGAGTCGACGGTCACCATCGATTACGGGGATCGAAGGAACATTGTACCTGGCCAGGAGCCGCGCGACCTCCTCCTGGTCCATGTCGACGGGCGCGACCGCCGGTGGCGGCTCCATGATCTCTCGCACCGCGGTGCTCGGCCGCGCGATCACCAGGCGCTGGAGCGCCAAGACCCCCACCAGTCGGCGCTGGTCGTCACAGCAGTAGACCTGATAGAAATCCTCGATCTCCTCTGCCTGCCGTCGAATCTCCTCGATCGCTTCGGCGGCTGTCCCGTCCTCCCGGACGGCCACGACCGCGGACGTCATGCGCCCGCCCGCCGTGTCCTCCTCGTAACGCAGCAGCCGCACGATGTCGGCTCGCTCTTCGACATCGACGTCGGAGAGGATGCGCGCGGCGTCTTCGGGTGAGAGCTCGCCGACCAGATCGGCAGCGTCGTCGTCCTCGAGTTCCTCGAGAATGTCTGCCGCACGCGCCGGGATCAGGGCGGCGAGCAGTTCCTCCGGGTGCTCCTCCTCCTCCATCTCCGCAAGCGCCTCGGAGACGATCTCGGGTGGGAGTCGCTCGACGAAGCGGATGCGGTCCTCTTCGTCGAGCCCGGCGAGCACGTCGGAGACGTCCGACGGATGCATGTCCCGCGCGATCTCGGCGAATCCCCGAATGTCACCAATCGCGGCAAGTCGGCGCAGTTCCTCGTGCAGCGCCGAGAGATCCGTCATCCGATCGAATCCTTGAGGAGCGACTCCAGATCCAGGCCGCGTCGCCGCCCGACCGCTAGCTGCGCACCAGGGCTCACGGCTCCCGCGGAGATGATCAGCTTCATGGCCTCCTCGATCGAGATACTGGTCTGTCTGATGCGGGTCCGCGGGACAACGAGCATGAACCCCGAGGTCGGGTTGGGTGTCGTCGGGACGAACACGTTCACGCAGGGCTCGCCAACCACCGTCGACATCACCGGCGCCTCCTCATTGGTCACGAAGGCGACCGCCCAGACTCCATCGGTCGGATACGGTATGAGCACCGTGCGGCGAAACAAGCGGCGTTGTTCCCCGACGATCGACTGCACGATCTGGCTCATCGCCGTGTAGATGCGGCCGGTGAGCGGGAAGCGGGACAGGGCTTCGTTCCACCAGTGCAGCAGCTGCCGGCCGGCCGCGAGCCGGACGGCCCACCCCACCGCCGTCACGACCAAGACGAGGAGCACAATGCCGAGGCCGGGGATCCGGAAGCCGATCGCGACCCGCAGCGGATCCCCAAGGATGTTGTCGATCGTGCGAAACAGCCACACCAGAACGACGATCGTGACCCCGACGGGCGCGATGACGATCAACCCCGTGAAGAAGTACCGACGCAGCTTCCGCAGCACCGTGCTCACAGTCTTTCACTCTCCCAGATCAGAGTCACCGCGGCCACAGGACCACGACGCACGAGGATCCGTTCCAGCCGGTTCGGCGTGGCCGCAAGCACATCGAACTCGAGGCCCGCCAGCAGGTAGCGATCGCCGACCCGCGGGATATGCCCGGCGTACCGCGTGAGCAGGCCGGAAATGGTCTCCGCCGTCTCGGGCAGCTGGACGTCGAACGACTCCGCGATGTCTTCGACGCGGGTCGATCCCGCCACCTCGAGCAGCCGGATCATATCCGTCGGGACGGTGTGCCGGTCGTCGTGCTCGTCGAAGATCTCTCCGACAAGCTCCTCGAGCAGATCCTCGAAGGTCACGATTCCCGCTGTACCGCCGTACTCGTCGAGGACCACCGCGATCTGGCGGCGATCGCGTTGCAGCTCGAGGAGCGTCTCGCCCGCCCGCTTCGAGGCAGGCAGCGATGCGACCGGCCGGATCGGCAACTCGGCTCCCGGCGCCACCTTGAGCAGGTCGAATACGTAGATCATACCGATGATATCGTCGAGCGAATCCCGGAATACCGGAAGCCGTGAGAACCCCGACTCCATGAACTGTTGGCCCAACTCATCCAAGGTCACGCCTTCCCGCACGGCGACGATGTCGGTGCGCGGGGTCATCACCTCGCGAACCGGGCGTTGGCTGAACGCGAGCACACCCGACAGAGCGGGCAACTCCGCGCGGTGCGTCCCCGTTGCGCCGCTCTCCCGACCAGCCGGATGCGTAAGGGCACGGGCCGTCACCGGGGAGAGCACGGGCGTGAACTGCGCGAGCGTCGGAACGATCTGTCGAACGACGTTGTCCGCCTCGCGCCGCCCCACCGCCCGCGGGCCCGCATAGACCAGCGAGAGCGCAAGTGGCACGACCACCAGTACCACCGTAAAGCCCAGGAGCAGCGGTGGGAGGTCGGTAACCAGGGGTGCCACGCCCAGACCCATCAGCACCAACCCAGAGGTGGCAAGCCCCTTCGCGGCCCGCACGATCCGATCGGGCGCCTCGAGCAGACGATCCGCGGCACCGGCACCTGGGGCATCACCAGCCGCCCACCGGTAGAGCTCGACCCGCCCGATACTCGACGCCGCCACCGCGGTCACGATACCGAGACCGGCCACCACACCACCGCCCACGGTCAAGATCCACGGCGTCATTCGGTGTCCGTTCCCGCCGCCCCGACCGGCTCTCGCTCGAAGTACACACGCTGAATCCGCCGGCGCACCACCTTCTCCACAACGACCCGGAACTCCCCGATGTGCAGTTCTTCCCCCGGTCGGGGCACCCGACCGAGCTCCGAGTAGACGAGCCCGCCGACCGTGCTCACCTCCTCGTGGTCCAGCGGTGTTCCCAGCGTCTCAGAGAGCGTGTCGAGGGTGACGGTTCCGCTGATCCAAAACCGGTCGTCCCCTTCCCGGACGACGTCGGGGATCTCCTCTTGATCGTATTCCCCGTAGATCTCTCCGACGATCTCCTCGAGCACGTCCTCGAGCGTTATCAGGCCCGACGTACCACCAAACTCGTCCACGACGATCGCCAGGTGCGACGTCCCACGCTGGAAGTCGTGCAGCTGGCTAGCCAGCAGCTTCGACTCGGGGACGTATTGAGCCGGACGGATCAGGGAGTGCCAGTGGTCGGGCCGCGGAGCCAACCCGGCGAAGATCGGCGTGAGATCCTTGGCATGAACGATGCCTCGGAGATCGTCGAGATCCTCACCGAAGACCGGTAGCCGGTGGTGCTCGGAGCGGCGGAGCCGCTCGACCACCTCACTCCACTCAGCGCTCGCCTCGAGTCCGACGATGTCGAGCCGGGGAGTCATGATCTCCGCGACCGTCGTGTCGCGCAAGGACACGACTCCGGCCAGCATGTCCCGGTGCTCCGTCCTGACCGCTGCCGCCGATGGGATCGCGACGGGAAACAGGATCGACGCAAGGCGTTCGGAGGCACCGATGAGCCCAATGAGCGGCTTGAAGGGCAAGAGGCTGCGCCTGGCCAGCGGCACGGCGGCCGCTGCGACGTGCGGGAACAGCACACCGAGTGCTCGGGGCACCAGGTCGGACAGGGTGAGCAGGAAGACGAGTGCCACAGCGCCTTGGAGGAACGCAATCGCCGGGGGCCTGCTCCACCATTCGAGCGCGAGCCCGGCGCCACACGCCGCGACGAGCACCAGTGCCAGCCGGCTGATCTGCAGTGCCCGATCGAGCGGGACCGGCTGCCCTACCGGCACCGGAGCCTCGCCAAGGGACGACCCAACGGCGGGCGCTTCCTGAACCACGCCGAGCAGCGCCGCCCATACGGCGGCTACACCGGCGACGATCTGCGCGCTCGCGCCCAGGACGGGATCGCTCATGCGAGCCCGCCGCTCAGCGCCCGCACGTACCCTTCCTGCAGCGTCCACATGGGGGAGACGGTCCTGGCAGCCGCCTCATCGGGGTGTTCGTGACCCAGAACGTGGAGGACGCCGTGGACCACCAACCGAATCAGTTCCTGGCGAACCGGCACCACCTCCGCGTCGGCGTTCTTCAGCGCCTCTGAGGGGCACACGTACACGTCCCCTGCGAGCCCCGAGGGGTCCTCGAGTCGGAAGGCGATGACGTCGGTCACGCGGTCGTGCCCGAGGGATCGGTGGTTCAGCCGTCGCATCTCGTCGGCACCGAGGAACGTGATCGACAGTGTCGCCTCGCCCGGAGACTCCGCGTCGAGCACTGCCGCGGCCCAACCGGTCACCTCGTCCGCGTCGAGCGGAAGGGAGCCGTCGAGATCGGCAATACGGATGTCATGCATCGGACCGTGCTTCCCAATCGGCACTGATGCCGCCGGACGTCGTGGGGTAGTCGATGCGGTTGTGCATGGTCCCGCCGAGGACGCGAGCGAACTCATCGCGCACGGCGCTGAGTTGCCTGAGCGTGAGCGGGGCGTCTTGCAGCTGACCCGCCTCGACCCGCTGCTTCACGAGGTGGTCGATGACGCCCCGGAGCCGCTCCGGATCGGGATCGTCGAGCACGCGCACGGCGGCCTCGACTCCATCGGCCAGCATCGCCACCGCTGTCTCGACCGACTGCGGTTTCGGGCCGGGGTAGCGGAACTCCTGCGGATCGACCTCGCGATCACCATCCCGACTGCGAGCGCGATCGAGGAAGTAGGAGATCTCCATCGTCCCGTGGTGCTCTGCGATGAACGCCTTGACGGCCGCCGGGACATTGTGCTCGTCGGCAAGCTGCAGTCCATCCCGCACGTGATTCCGGACGATCCCGGCCGATACCTCGGGCTTGAGCTTGTCGTGCGGATTGGTGCCGCCACCCTGGTTCTCGACGAAGTACTGGGGCTTACGAACCTTGCCCACGTCATGGTAGTAGCAGCCCACCCGCGCCAGCAGGGCGTGGCCGCCAACCACTTTGACGGCGGCCTCACAGAGGTTGGCCATGGCAATGCTGTGGGCGTAGGTCCCGGGGGCTTCGATCGCGAGGCGGCGGAGCAGTGGCCGGTCGGGATCCGACAGCTCGAGCAGCGACAGGTCGGTGGTGGTACCGCCGATCCACTCGAACACCGGCAAGAGCGTCGACACCAGGGCGGCTGACGCAACGGCGTTGAGCCCTCCCCGGATCCCGATGTACCCGATGTCGACGATCGATCCCTCGACCCGCAGGTTGAGCGCGAACCCAGTCACCACGTACGCGGCCGCGACCACCGCCGCCGCGAGCAGGAAGTGATCGCGCCGCCGGACGTTGCGCACGCTGACGGCGGCGGCGACTCCCCCGAGCAGCGCGAGCACTACGGAGTCGACACCCGTGAACATGGCCTGCGAGGCGAGGAGGATGGCCAGCACCATCGCTCCGACCATCGCGACGCGGCCGCGGAACATCGCCGTCATCAGCATCGCCGCGAACGGGATCGGGATCAGCTCGGGCGAAGAGGAGATGAACAGGTAATTGAGCTTCGCACCGACGATGACGATGCCAAACAGCAGGGTGATCAGCAGCATCTGCCGCAGATTCTCGTAGATCATCGGGCGATAGAGCTGCAGCAGCGCCCAGAACATGGTCAGAAGGAGCGCGTTGGTCAGGATCTGCCCGAGGGTGCCCGCTAACCGCCCCTCGCTCTCGCCCCCGCGCTCGATCAGCTCCTGTCGCAGAGCGTAGAGCCGCTCGGCCGCGGCAGACGTCACGACCTCATTGGCATCGATGATCCGTTCGTTGGCGCGAACACTATCCTTGATCTCCTCGATGCTGGCACGAAGCTCCGCCCGGGTTGCCTCGTAGGCCGAATCGTTGGCGACCCACGTAGGTTCGGCGAGGTGGAACAGCAGCTTCGTCACGAGCACGTCGCGACTCGCGTCGCCGAAGTACTGGGTACGTCGATCGATCACATCCGACACCGATCTGACCGTGTCGGTGGCCACCATCGACTCGGAACCGTTGCGCCGAAGCCTGATGTACGGGCGGCCCCGGAGGCTCTCCATCTCCTGCTGGTCCACCACACCGCGAGCGAGCTCACGGTCCAGCATGCGCCTGAGCGCCTGGCCGTACTGGCGCAGCGTGCGTTCCTCCCCGAGGATCTCGACCTCCTCGGGCGTGAGCGGCACGCGGAACGCACTCGCGACGGCGATCCGCTGCTCCGGCGATTCGGCACGCCGCAACGCATCGAGCAGGGAATCGGTCTTCGCCAGCACGGAATCGACCCGGTCCAGCCTGGCATCGAACACCGGCATCACACTGCCCTCGAGCCGCTCCGCCTCCCTGGCGATCTCGGCCTCCGACTTCCTGACGATGAAGTCAAACGGGGCGATGATCTCCTGTGAGGCGACGTCGCCGGCCTCGAGTTGGGTCGTATCGAACCCTCCTGCAACGGGGAACAGCAGGTAGGTGAGCAGCGCGAGTCCCGCCAGGAGCGCCCACCGCGTGGCATGAAACGCGACGGCCCCGGGGAAACGGCTGGGCATGAGCTCGAGATTGAGCGAGCGACGTGGTGCGTTGCTCATTCGTTCTCTTCCTCCGCGTAGGCCCGGATGATCTCTCGTACGAGCCGGTGGCGCACGACATCTCCTTCCTCGAAGTAGCAAAACGCCACCCCCTCGATCCCCGGGAGAATCCGCTCCACTTGGATCAGTCCTGATTCCTCGCGGGCCGGCAGGTCGATCTGGGTCTTGTCACCGACGACCACGGCACGGGAGTTCAGGCCGAGGCGGGTGAGGAACATCTTCATCTGCATGCCCGTCACGTTCTGCGCCTCATCGAGTATCACGAAGGCATCCTGAAGGGTGCGTCCGCGCATGTAGCCGAGGGGGGCGATTTCGATGGTTCGCGTCTCCAGCGCCCGTTGGATCCGATCGAACGGCATCATATCCTCGAGGGCGTCGTACAAGGGCCGGAGGTAGGGATCCACCTTGGCCTGGAGGTCGCCCGGAAGGAACCCCAAGCGCTCACCTGCCTCCACGGCCGGTCGCGCCAGTACGAGCCGGCGCACCCGCTTACGGGTCAACGCCTCTACCCCCAGCGCAACGGCCAGATAGGTCTTGCCCGTTCCCGCGGGACCGATCCCTATCACGATCTCCCGATCGCGCATCGCCTGCACGTAGTGGCGCTGCCCAGGCGACTTCGGCTGAATGATCCGGCGCATACCGGGCAGGATGATCTTGAGATCACCGTTCGCGGCCGGCATCGTTGGATCGACACCGTCGGCGAGCAGCCGCTCGACATCGCTCCGATCCAGCACTTCACCCAGCCTTACCATCTCGACCATTGCGGCGGCCACGCGGGTGGCGCGCTCGACCGACTCGAGTGGACCAACCAGCGTGAGCCGATCGCCGCGCAGCGCGGTGCGCACTCCCGTCCCCTGCTCCAGTGCAACCAGATTGCCGTCATTGACGCCCGCGAGTGCGAGGGGATCGGCACCTTCGACGGACATGCGATGGGTGACCCGCTCGCTCATGCGTGGTGCACCTTGAGCGCCAGCTCGTCCAGCTCCTGCTGCGAGATGACCGTCGGTGCATCCTCGAAGAGAGCCCGGGCGGCCGTCGTCTTCGGGAAGGCTATCACGTCCCGCAGGCTGTCCGCCCCGGATGCCAGCATCACGGTCCGGTCGAATCCCACCGCGAAGCCCCCGTGGGGAGGCGCCCCGGCCCGCAGCGCGCGGAGCAGGAAGCCGAAGCGCCGCTCTGCCTCCTCCGCCGAGATCCCAAGCAGGTCGAAGACGGCCAGCTGCACCCGGGGATCCGTGATGCGGATCGAGCCACTGCCCAGCTCGTTGCCGTTGTACACGAGATCATAGTGTTGAGCCCTGATACCCTTTCGCTCCCCCGCGAGCAGTCGGTCCCTGTCATCCGGGTGTGGCGCCGTGAACGGATGGTGTGCGACGGCCCACTCTCCCGTCTGCGGATCCCGCTCGAACAACGGGAACCGATCGACCCAGACGAAGGCATGCGCACTGCCCGGCACGAGGTCGAGCATCCGAGCCGCGCGTCGCCGCACCGCGTCGAGTGCCGGCCCGGTCACGTCGTCGGGTCCGGCTGTCGCGAGTAATAGCGCACCATCCTCGAGCCCGACTGTGTCGGCCGTCACACCCGTGAGCTTCGCGAGCGGTCCGGACAGCTCGCCGTCACGGTGCTTCAGCATCGCGAGGCCACCGAGTCCGGCCGTCCGCGCCATCTCGGTGAGCGTGTCCGTCTGCTTCCGCGACAGCGTCGCTCCACCAGGTACGCGGATTCCTCGCACTCGGCCACCTGCGGCCACTGCCTCCTCAAACGCCGCAAACCCGCGCCCCACAAGCGGGGCGGTGAGGTCATGGATCTCCAGGCCGAACCGCAGGTCGGGCTTGTCGGACCCGTACCGCTCGATCGCGTCTGCGTGGGCTAGGCGGTCGAACGGTGCCTCAACAGCGTATCCGGCCTCCGCCCAGAGGGTCACGAAGAGCGTCTCGAGGACGCCGTAGACGTCCTCGGGCGAGACAAACGACGCTTCGATATCGATCTGGGTGAACTCCGGTTGGCGATCCGCCCTGAGGTCCTCGTCGCGGAAGCAGCGCGCGATCTGGAAGTACCGGTCGAACCCCGAGATCATCAGCAGCTGCTTGTAGAGCTGCGGACTCTGGGGCAGCGCGTAGAACTGTCCCGGGTGCACACGGGAGGGCACGAGGTAGTCCCGGGCCCCCTCGGGCGTGGGCTTCGTGAGGATCGGCGTCTCGACTTCGTAGAAATCGAGCCCGGTCAATGCGCTCCGCGCCCGCTGCAGCATCCGATGACGTAGCGCCAGATTCCGCTGCAGTTCCGGACGCCGCAGATCCAGATGCCGATGCTGCAGTCGGAGCTCCTCCTCCGGGAGGTTCTCTCCCTTCGTACGCCAGACAGGTATCGGCAGGGCATCCACAGCCGCCGGACCCACTACATCGATGCGTTCCGCCAGCACCTCTACATCGCCCGTCGGCATCTGGGGGTTGCGAGCGTTCTCCGGACGCGGCCGCACCACACCCTCGACCAGCACGACCGATTCCGTCACGGCATCCGCCGCGATCGCGATCATCGCATCCGGTGTGCTGCCGGGCTCGAAGGCTACTTGGGCGAGGCCGTCACGGTCCCGCACATCGAGGAAGATCAGTCCTCCGAGATCGCGGCGGCGGTGGATCCACCCGCCGAGCCGGACCTGCACACCCACGTGTTCCGCGCGGAGCGCTCCGCAGCGGTGCGATCGCATTGTCGTAGCCGTCATACCCTATCCATCGTGTCCGCGGCCGCCGCCCCGGAAGCGCAACACCCGCCTGCAACCGCGCTGCCCGACAGCAGCTCCGTGATCGACTCGGAGAATGAAACGGAGGGAGGATCGCTGGACCGCACCCTGCAAATCGGACGGTCCCTCGTCTCAACGGGAGCGCCTGCTCCATGTGGGGCCAATAGGCACCATGCTCGATGGCTCGCAGACCACACAAGTCTTAGTGACGATTGAACATAACGCTCGCGTGAAACGCCAGCAAGCTGGCTTGACAGCGGAGTGGGCCGGGACGAACCTTCGGGGTGCGGCGCGTCATACTGCTCAGCGCCCTGTTGTCTGGCGCCGTTGCCCCGAGCCGGCTTGCGGCTCAGGCCCCCCCCTCCGCAGCTCTCTGGCGCGTGGCGGCTTCGTCGCTCGCCCTCCCCCCGGCACTCACCGCAGGGGTCGCTGGCACTTTCTGGAATCCGGGAGCGCTCGGCCAAGCGAGGGGACTCGCCGTCGGGGCCCACGTGTTTCATACATCGGACGTGTTGGGGATGTCCGGTGTGCTCCTGGGCGGTAGCCTCCCCCTACCCAAGCCCGTTCGTGCAGGTGTCCTGCTGGGACGCGTCGATATCCGGGACCTCGTTCGGACGACCACGTCGCCGGATGCCAACGAGGGCTCCATCCCCGTCTACACCCAGTTCGTCGGGGGCAACGTCGTCGTTTCGACTGGACCGTTGGCAGCGGGCGTGGCCCTGCAGCTGCACGAGGCCCGCTTCGATAGTGAAAACGCGAGCGGTTTGACCCTGGACGCAGGCATTCGGCTTCGGCCGGTCGACCGCCTCCTGATCGCTGCCAGCACGCACCTGCTGCCGATCGATTTCTCCGCGCAGCCGACCACGGACTACTTCGCGGGTGTGGAATACACGGCGTGGGATCACCGCCCAGCGGAAGGGCTGGCGGCCCAGGCGCACGTCCGCTATGGCGTCGCATACCAGCCCGACGGCACCGTCGAACACCTCATGGGGATCGGAGCCGAGCTGGCCGACCAGATCGTCGTCGATACCGGTGTCGCAAGTGAGGCTGGGATCGGCGAGCGCATCTGGCGGCCAAGCGTCTCACTCGGATTGCGCTTCGGCGGCTATACGGTTGCCCTCGCGCACGGCCTCGGTGCCAACGACGTCGGCGGCACATTCCGTGTCGGCATCGACATCGAGTTTCGCTGATGAACCTGCTCGATGTGGTGCCGTCGCGTGCCGCGGCCGAAGTGGCGGTGTGGCTCAGCCGAAGGGGTGAGCCGGCGTACCGCGAGCGCCAGATCCTACCACGCCTGTGGCAGCGCCCCGTATCGCGCTGGCGCGAGGCAACTGACCTGCCGACCGCCGTGCGCGACGTGCTCGAGGAGGCGTTTCCCTTGCCGCGGCCCCTTGAGCGCGCCCGCCAGCGATCGTCGGACGGAACCGTCAAGTTCCTCTGGGAGTTCCCAGACGGGCACACCGTCGAGTCCGTGCTGATACCCGAAGGACGGCGGCGTACGCTCTGCATCTCGTCACAGTCCGGCTGCGCCTACGGGTGCGTCTTCTGCGCGACGGGACAGATGGGGTTTCAACGACATCTCCGCCCATGGGAGATCGCCGCCCAAGTTCGCGAGATGGCCCTCGCCCCCGATCTCGGCGCGCCGAGCCACGTCGTCTTCATGGGAATGGGGGAACCGCTGCACAACTGGAAGGCCGTCGACCGTTCCCTGACCATCCTCAATGCGCCGCTTGGGCTCGGGATCGGCGCGCGGCACATCACGGTGAGCACGGTGGGGCTGGTGCCCGGGCTCGAAGCCCTCGCGGCGCGCCCGGAGCAGTTTCGAGTCGCCCTGTCGCTTCACGCCCCGACGAGCGGCCAGCGACTGGCGCTGATGCCCGTCGAACGCCGCTACCCGTTGGACACGGTGCTCGTTGCACTCCGCGCGTTTCGCAAGCGGGTGACATTCGAATACGTCATGATCCGGGGCTTCAACGACGCGGATGCAGACGCCGCAGCACTGGCCGATCTCGCCCGTCCCTTCGGTGCGCTGGTCAATCTCCTCCCGCTGCACCCGGGCGGGGCACCGGGGTACGAACCCTCTCCACCAGCGCGCATCTCTGCGTTCGCCCGCACGCTCGCCGACGGCGGCGTCCACGTGACTGTTCGGAAGAGCCGCGGCCTGGATATCGCCGCCGCCTGCGGTCAGTTACGGACCGCGACTGAGCGCGGGCAGCGCATCCCGTCCCAGCAGGACAGTCACGTCCAGCAGTAGTCTGGGATCCTCAGCGTCTGCAACGACGCCTACCCCCAACGCTTCCTGCACCTCCCGCGCGAGTGCCGTGTTGCCTCGCCGCGCCACCACCCGAGTCTCCGTCAGGGTGTCGATACCGGCATTGCCGAAGAACACGACGTCGAAACCGCGCGCTCGGAGGCGGAGTGTCGCGTCACGCGCAAGGCCGTCGATGCCCACGGCGTTCAGAACTTCGACCTTCGCCGGCACGCGCTCTCCAGGGATGGGAAACGGCGGGCGGTCTGCCCGGTGCGCCCGAACGAGCCACGCGACAGCGACCACCACCACTGCCAAGGCCACCACGATCCACACCGGCTTCATGTCAGCGTATTCCAGAAGGCAACGGTTTCGGGAAGCAGTGGGTGCGCGCGGTGCAGGTGATGGACGATACGGAGGCGCGCAACGTCACGCAGGGCGCGATCCGGATCAGCGGTGACACGGCGGCGGATCGCAGGCACCTCCTCCGACAAGCCGACTCGGCCGGGTTCGAGGTAGTCGGCGAGATAGAGCATGCGGCCGACGCGATCCCAGCTCGCGAACCCAACCGAGTGGTATCGGACCGCACTCAGCACCCCGGCATCGCTCTCGCCATGACGTTGGGCGAGCACGGCAGCAGCGGGGCCGTGTACTAGGTTCTCCGAACCCCACCGGACGTCCGCCAACGACTCCCGCAACTCCAGCG
>JBDHDN010000049.1:0-13640 GCA_039591485.1 Gemmatimonadota bacterium | reverse complement strand
CAGCGGCTGGAGCAGACGGCGCGCCCTCCTGTTCAACCTGCTCTCCGGCTTGGCGTTCCTGGTAGGTGGTCTGCTGGCCTACGCGGCCGCCGGCAATGGGGACATTGCCTTCCTGGTGCCGTTCGCGGCGGGCAGCTTCATCTACATCGGAGCATCGGATCTCATCCCACAGGTGAACCGTCATCAGAGCGTGATGGGCAACGTGATCCAGCTGGCAGCGTTTGTCGGGGGCCTGGCCCTGCTCTGGATGCTGCGGAGCATTGGACGCTGAGCGACGCGTGATGGACGGGTGGCGCAGCTCTGCTCGGACTTGGCTGGAGTGTAGACTCGCGAGGGGATACACGAGAGGATCCGGGACGAGCGGAGTCTAGCCTGATGCAATCGGCATCTGTGGCACGGGTATCGAACCCGGCCGTGGCTCGCGGTGTGGAGCTCGTGCTCGGGCAGATCCGCGCGTTCGAGGCGCTCGCGGGGCACCGCAGTGCGGTCACGATTCCGATATCTCGGTGGTCGGTCGGCATGCACATCCATCACTGCTCTCTGGCAATGGTGGGCGTGGCCAGGGCCGTGATGCGGCAGAGTGGTGCGAGACCGCGGTGGTCACCGAACCTCCTGCGGACCATGGTGCTCGTAACGGGCTGCATTCCCAGAGGTCGGGCGCAGACGCCTGCGGAGGCGCGTCCGGAACCCGGTTTCGACGAACGCCGACTCGTGTCGGCGTTGCGCGACGCGGAGGAGATGGTGCGGGAGCTGGTGGATGCCCCTGCCGACGCGTGGTTTCGTCACTTCGCGCTCGGTATCATCCGAATGCGATCGGTGCCTCGGTTTCTCGAGATCCACAACCGGCACCACCTCAGGATCATACGGGACATTCTCGCAGGCTGATCGGTCGAGCCGAATTCCCCGACAGGGTGTCGCAGGTGACTTGCGGCATGATTAGATGCACCTTAACCTTATGATTCTCTTGTTGTTAGAGGACATGGAACATGCCGACCTACGTATACCGCTGTCCCTCGTGTGAGCGGGAATTCGAGCGCTTCGAGCGGATGTCCGCGGCTGCTCCCGGGTGTCCGGGGTGCGGGACGAGGGCGGAGCGGATCATCTCCGGGGGAGGTGGCATGCTCGTCAAAGGAGCTGTTCCTCCGCCGCCTCCGTCGACGTGCTGTGGCGGTGGGGCCTGCGGTCTCAACTGATCGTCCCCTCGGCGTCCCGTGCGCCGGGCGGCAGGAAGCGTATGCCGACCTATAGCTACCGGTGCCCCGAGTGCGGGCACCAATACGACAGGTTTCAGAAGATCAGCGACGCGACACGCGCCCGGTGTCCCGAGTGCGGCACGCGCGGAGAGCGTTTGATCAGTGGGGGCGCCGGTCTGCTCTTCAAGGGCTCGGGTTTCTACATCACGGACTACAAACGGGCGGGCGAGACGAAGTCCGGCGGTGAGAAGCAGGAGAAGAAGCCCGACACGTCGCCGTCCGGTGGCAAGAAGAGCGGCGGCACACAGAGCGGAGCGGATTCCTGACTGCTGCGGCGGAGGACCTACGAGCGGCGCTGGCTCGCGTTGCGGCCGGCCTGGGACACCCTGAGGTCGAGGTGATGCTGGAGCGGCCTCGCGAGGCAGCGCATGGCGATCTCGCGACCAATCTCGCCATGCAGTTGGCCAAGCCGCTGCGTCGGCAGCCCCGCGCGATTGCCGAGACGATTCTCGAGGAGCTAGCTGCCCCGGAGGGCCTCATCTCGCGCTGGGAGATCGCCGGGCCTGGCTTCATCAACTTTTGGCTCGCCGACACCGCCCTCCAAGGTGTGCTCAGCCGGCTGCTGGCGGAGGACGCTTCGTACGGTCGCTCGGAGGTGGGGAAGGGCCACCGGGTCAACGTGGAGTTCGTGTCTGCCAACCCGACCGGACCGCTCCATGTCGGTCACGGGCGCGGCGCAGCGCTCGGCGACGCGATTGCGACGTTGCTCGAGGCGACGGGACACGAGGTGGTCCGCGAGTTCTACGTGAACGATGCCGGTCTCCAGATCGAGCGGCTCGCGCGGTCGCTTTGGGCTCGCGTGCAGCAGACCAGCGGCACCGATGCGGCCATCCCGGAGGGGGGGTACCACGGTGCATACCTGCAGGGCCTTGCTCGGGAGGTGCTTGGGATCGAGGGGCCGGACTTTCCCGATCTTCCCGAAGCAGAGGGTGTTGCCCGCTGCCGCGACCACGCGATCGCCACACTGCGCGAGGAACAGCGTCGTGATCTCGGCGACTTCGGGGTGTGGTTCGACGTGTACTTCAGCGAGAGCGAGCTGTATCGCGATGAGCTGATTGCCGGAACGCTCGATGCGTTGCGCACACGGGACCTCGTGTATGAGCACGAGGGAGCACTGTGGTTGCAGACGAGCAAGTTCGGTGATGCGAAGGATCGGGTGTTGCGTAAACGTGATGGCAGCTACACGTACTTCATGCCTGACATCGCCTATCATCGCACCAAGCTCGAGCGAGGCTTCGATCTCGCGATCGACGTCTGGGGCGCTGACCATCATGGATACGTCCCCCGGATGCGGGCGGCCCTCGAAGCGCTCGGTGCATCGACCTCGTTCTTTCACGCGGTCATCGTCCAGCTCGTGAAGGTGGTGCGCGAGGGGCAGGAGGTGCGGTTCTCCAAGCGCTCTGGCGAGTTCGTGACCCTGCGAGATCTGTATGAGGAGACGGGGGTCGATGCAGCCCGATACTTCTTCCTGATGCGGCGCGCGGACGCGCAATTCGTCTTCGACATCGACCTCGCCACCCTGCAGTCTGACGAGAACCCCGTCTACTACGTCCAATACGCCCACACTCGGATGGCCGGGATCTTCCGGAATGCGGATGTGGTTCCGGAGCAGGTCTCCGTCGAGGGCGCGGACTTGTCGCTCCTCTCCGAGCCGATCGAACAGGACCTGATCAAGCACCTGGCGGACTATCCGGGTACGGTACAGAGGGCAGCGGAGTCGTACGAGCCGCACCGCGTCGTATCGTACCTCGAGGAGCTGGCACGTCTCGTCAATGGGTGGTACCACCACCACCGCGTCCTGGGCGCGGGTGAGAGGCTGGAACGGGCCCGGTTGGTGCTTGCCCGAGCGGCGCAGATCGTGCTTGCGAACGGCCTCGGCCTACTTGGGGTGACGGCCCCGGAACGGATGTGATCGATGAGCCTGCTCGTAGTCGGCAGCATTGCCTTGGATTCGGTCGAGACACCATTCGGCGCCACTGCCGACGCGGTCGGCGGATCGGCGATGTTCTTCAGCCACGCCGCCAGCATTCTCCACCCCGTGCAGATGGTCGGCGTGGTGGGACGGGATTATCCCGAGGAAGCTCTCGAGGCCCTCGCCCGGAGGGGGGTCGACCTCACCGGGGTCGTGCGCGATTCGGGCCAGAGCTTCCGTTGGAAGGGGAAGTACTCGTACGACCTCCAGAATCGGGAGACGCTCGACACCCGACTTGGCGTGTTCGGGGCATTTGAGCCCGACATCCCCGGGCCCTTCCGCGATGCGCGGTACGTGTTCCTCGGGAACATCGATCCCGATCTGCAACACCGGGTCCTCGACCAGATCACCGCTCCGCAACTGGTGGCGTGCGACACGATGAACTACTGGATTCACGGCAAGCGGACGACGTTGCTGCGCTTGCTCGAGCGGATCGACGTGCTGCTGGTGAACGACTCGGAGGCCCGTGAGATCTCGGGCGACTGGAATGTCTATCGGGCGGCCCGCTGGATCCTCCAGCGGGGTCCGAAGATGGTTGTCATCAAGCAGGGCACGTATGGCGCAGTGCTGATCGACGGGTCCCAGACGTTCTACATCCCGGCGTTTCCACTGGAGGACGTCTACGATCCGACGGGTGCCGGCGACGCGTTCGCCGGCGGGTTCATGGGCCACCTGGCGCGCTGCGACGATGTTCGGCCGGACACGGTGCGGCAGGCGATGGTGTACGGGGCCGCCATGGGCTCCTTCGCGGTCGAGCAGTTCTCCGTCCGTCGATTCGAGGAGATCGGGGCGGCGGAGGTCAGCGCCCGTGTGCGGGAGTTCGCCGAGTTGGTCCGCTTCGAGATCGACCCCGATGCAGGCGCGGAGCCCTCCCCGTGATCGGGACGGTAGGTCGCCCGGTAGGGGCGCACCCATGAGCACTGCCGAACGGTACCGCGCCGCGGGCGTCGATCTGGACGCCGCCGAGCGGGCCAAGCAACGGATCGCCGCAGCGGTGGAGTCGACCCGGACGGAGCTGTCCCGGGGCATCGTCGGCGCCTTCGGCGGAATGCTTCACCTTCCGGACGACATCGCGCGCCCGACCTTGGTGATGAGCACGGATGGAGTTGGCACCAAGGTGCTGGTTGCCATCCGGGCCGCACGTCATGACACCGTGGGCGAGGATCTCGTCAACCACTCCGTCAATGACATTCTCGTGCACGGCGCACGTCCGTTGGCGTTTCTCGATTACATCGCTTCGGCCGACGCCTCGGCTGACACGATCGCGGCTCTCGTGGAAGGGGTGGCACGAGGTTGTCGCGCTCACGGCATGACACTGGTCGGTGGAGAGACCGCGCAGCTGCCGGATCTGTATCACCCCGGCCACTACGATCTCGCGGGGACCGTGGTGGGCGTCGTCGCTGAGCCCGATGCATTGCACGGCGATCGCGTGCGACCTGGCGACGTGTTGATTGGCTACGCTTCGTCGGGACTGCACACCAACGGCTACACGCTTGCGCGACGCATCGTCTTCGACGAGCTGGGACTCGAGATCGACGACCCGCTGCCGGACGTCGGAGTGACCGTCGGGGACGCGTTGCTTGCGGTGCACCGCAGCTACTGGGCGTCGGTGCGACCGGCGCTCGGACACGTCCATGGGCTCGCGCACATCACCGGGGGCGGCCTGCCGGGGAACCTCAAGCGCTCGCTGCCAAAGGGGTGCGGGGCGGAGATCGACGGCACGGCCTGGCCGGTCCCCCCGATCTTCCGGCTGCTACAAGATGCAGGACGTGTGGGCTCCGACGAGATGTTCCACGTCTTCAACATGGGGATCGGCATGGTGGCGGTCACCCCCCCAGAGGGCGAGAGGCAGGTCCGGGATGCGGCGAGTGCGGCGGGAGTCGAGTCGTGGAGCATCGGTCGGGTGGTGGGCGGGGATAGCGTGCGCATCGGGTAGGTCTCGATGACCGAACGGCAGGCCATGGAGCGAGCGCTCGAGCTGGCGCTGGGAGGATGGGGTCGAGTGGCGCCGAACCCGCTGGTGGGGGCCGTCTTGTTGCGCGATGGGATAGTGGTCGGAGAGGGGTTCCATGCCGAGTTCGGCGGTGCACACGCAGAAGTCGCGGCGCTCCAGCAGTGTGACGATCCTCGGGGCGTGACCTGCGTGCTGAACCTCGAGCCGTGCACCCACGAAGCTAAGACGCCTCCATGCACCGACGCCCTCATCGATGCCGGCGTGAGCCGTGTGGTCTACGCGGTGCCTGATCCGGATCCCGTGGCGGGCGGAGGCGGCGAGCGGCTCAAGGCGGCCGGTCTCGAGGTTGCCTGGGGCCTGCAACGGGAGCGTGCCGCGGCACTGAACGCACCTTTCCTGTGGGCTCGCTGCCGGGCCGACTTGCCGTTCGTCGCCGTCAAGGTAGCGACGTCGCTCGACGGCTTCCTGGCAGACTCGGATGGACGGTCGCGATGGATCTCTGCGGAGGAATCGCGCGACTGGGTCCACTGGCTACGTGCTGGCTTCGACGCCCTCGCTGTCGGGCGTCACACAGCTGTCACCGACGATCCGGCACTGACTGTGCGGGGGTCCGTCTCCCCCCGCATTCCGCCGACCCGAGTCGTCCTCGCGGGCGGGGGGAACCTCCCGGTCGATCTGACGCTGCTTACGACGGCCCACGAGGTGCCCTCCATGATCTTCGTGCGCGCCGGAGAAACCGAGCCGACACGGGCGGCTCTGGCCGGGACGGGAGTCACGGTGCATCCGGCGGACGATCTGGGCAAGGCGCTGCGCACGCTGCGCGGGGTAGGAATCGAGTCGGTCCTGGTTGAAGGCGGGGGGACGGTGGTGACGGCACTGCTCGAGGCGGACCTCGTCGATCGGCTCTACTGGGTGCAGGCCCCGATCTGGCTGGGGCAGGGCCAGCGCGCCTTCGGGGACCGAACCGCTCAGCGACTGGGCGAAGTCCGCGCGTGGACCGTGACCGAGCGGCGCCCTCTGGGACCGGATACATTATTGGTGTTGGACCGGGAACTATGTTTACTGGAATCGTAACGGCAATGGGCACGGTCACCTCCGTCGAACGCGACGGCGACCGACTGGCCCTCACGATACAAGCTCCCTACGCCGATCTGGGTGTGGGGGAGAGCATCGCGGTCAACGGGGCCTGCCTCACGGTCGTGGAGCGTGCGCACGATTGGTTCCGCGTGGAGGCGGTGGTGACGACACGTGGTCGCACGCGCTTCGGCGCGATGAGCGTTGGCGAGCGGGTCAATCTCGAGCGTGCGATGCAGATGGGTGACCGCTTCGGTGGACACCTGGTGCAGGGGCACGTGGATGGTGTCGGCGAGGTGGTGGACGTTCGCTCGGAGGGCGATGCCATCCTGATCGATATCGCGGTACCGCCCGAGGTAGCCGAGGTTGCGGTTCCATACGGCTCGGTCGCGGTGGATGGCGTCAGCATGACCGTGAATGCCCTTCCGACACCCGGTGTCGTCCAACTGTCCGTCATCCCCTTCACGTGCGATCACACGACGCTGGGTCGGCTGCGCTCCGGTGACGGTGTGCATCTCGAGGCTGACATGATCGGCAAGTACGTGCGGCAGATCCTGCGGGATCGCCGCGCGGTGGAGTGATCGGAGGGCGCCATGGGGTTTGGCACCATCGAGCAGGCGATCGACGACATCCGTCAGGGCAAATTGGTGCTCGTGGCGGATGACGAGGACCGCGAGAGCGAAGGCGATCTCATTGGTGCGGCAGAGCGCGTAACCCCTGCCATGGTCAACTTCCTGGCGAAATTCGGACGCGGGCTGGTCTGCCTAACGCTCACGCCCGAGCGCACCGACGAGCTCGGCCTCCCCCAGATGACGGAGCAGAACTCCGACGCGTACGAGACCGCATTCACCATCTCGATCGATGCGGCCAAGCGGTTCGGCGTCTCGACGGGCATCTCGGCGGCTGACCGTGCGCGTACCATCCAAGTGGCGATCGACCCGGCAACGGAGGCACAAGACCTTCGTCGTCCCGGACATGTGTTTCCCCTCAGGGCGCGGCCGGGTGGAGTGCTGCAGCGGGTCGGGCACACCGAGGCGAGCGTGGACCTCGCCCGCCTGGCCGGTCTCTATCCGGCCGGCGTGATCTGCGAGGTGCTCGCGGAAGACGGCACGATGATGCGGCGCCCGCAGCTCGAACGGTTCGCCGGCGAGCACGGGCTCACGTTCGTGACCGTCGCGCAACTCGTTGCCTACCGACTGCAAAACGAGAGCCTCGTGCATCGGACTGCAGCGGCTCGGCTCCCGACGCCGTTCGGGGAATTCCGCATCGTCGGCTACGAGAATGATGTGGACGAGCGCGAGCACGTGGCGCTGGTTCACGGTGACGTTGAGGGTCGCGAGGGTGTGTTGGTGCGGATGCACTCGAAGTGCCTGACCGGTGATGTCTTCGGCTCGAACCGGTGCGACTGCGGACCACAACTGCGCGCCGCCATGCGCCAGATCGTCGCTGAGGGTGCTGGAGTCGTCGTCTATCTCGACCAGGAAGGGCGCGGCATCGGCTTGCTGAACAAGCTCAGGGCCTACGAGCTCCAGGACGGCGGGCGCGATACCGTGGAGGCGAATGAGGCGCTCGGGTTCGCGCCGGATCTACGAAACTACGGAATCGGTGCGCAGATCCTGCGCGATCTCGGTCTCAGCTCCATCCGCGTGCTCACCAACAATCCGCGGAAGATGGTGGGGCTCGACGGCTACGGACTGGAGATCGTGGAGCGTGTGCCGCTCATCATCGAGACGAACGCCGACAACAGGGCCTACCTCGCGGTGAAGCGTGACAAGCTGGGCCATCTCTTCGCCCACTGATGCGCGCACAGCCGGCAGCGCGCGCCCTCATCGTGGTGAGCCGCTTCAACGAAGCGGTCACGCGGCGTCTCCTCGATGGGGCGCGCGCCGCGCTGGGGGAAGCCGGATACGAGGAAGGGAACACGACAGTGGTGTGGGTGCCGGGCGCGTTCGAGCTGCCCCTTGCGGTGAGCACCGGCGTGGCGAATGGTGAGTACGAGCTTGCGGTTGCGCTGGGCGCGGTCATCCGTGGGGAAACGCCCCATTTCGACTTCGTGTCATCGACCACCAGCCACGGTCTGATGGAAGCCGCCCTGCGGACCGGGATTCCCGTGGGCTTCGGGCTGCTCACCTGCGACACGCTTGCCCAGGCGATGGCTCGAGCGGGTGGGGCAGCCGGCAACAAGGGGGCGGAAGCGGCACGCGCTGCGATCGAAACGCTAGCGGCGCTGCGCAGTCTGAGGGGGCGTGCTGCGACCTGAAACCCGGACCCGGGCCCGGGCCCTCCAGTTGCTGTACGCGTGGGACGTACGCGGACGCCCACCCATCCGTGGCATCGTTGCGGCGATGCTGCACCTGCATGCGCACTGGCGTTCCGCCGTGGAGCGAGCTGAGCCTCTCGCGAGCGCGGTGGTGGCGAACGTCGGCACGCTCGATGCGTGCATCACAGAATCGGTGGACCACTGGCGTGCCGAGCGCGTGGGGGTCATCGAACGGAACATCATTCGAATCGGATTGCACGAGCTGAACACCGGGAGCGTGCCCCCCAAGGTGGTCATCAGCGAGGCCGTGCAGTTGGCGCACTGGTTCGCCGGCCCAAAGGCCCCCCGGTTCGTGAACGGTGTGCTGGACGGCTTGGCTCGCCGGGCAGGTCGGCTGTGAGGATCCTGGCGGTCAACTGGCTCGACCGGGAGAATCCGCAGGCAGGCGGCGCCGAAGTCCACTTCTTCGAGATCTTCCGACGTCTGGTGAATCGAGGACACGAGGTCCGCCTCCTTGCCTCCGGCTGGCCGGGGGCACCGCGGGAGGCCCTGGTGGACGGAATCCGCGTGAGGCGGTCCGGCGGCCGGCATACGTTCGCACTCTTGGGACGACGTGCGGCGCGGGAGCTGCTGCGGGCGCAGCAGTACGATCTCGTGGTTGAGGACATCAACAAACTGCCGCTCTATCTGCCGTTGGTGACGTCTCTCCCGATGTACGTGATCGTCCCCCATCTCTTTGGCACGACGGCATTCCGCGAAGCCGCCTGGCCCCTTGCGGGGATCGTCTGGGGTGCCGAACTGCCCATTCCCCGGCTCTACCGCCACGCGGCATTCCACGCGATCAGCGAGTCGACGCGGGACGACTTGGTTGTCCGAGGCGTCCCGCCGCACGCCATCCGCGTCATCTACCCCGGCGTCGATGCGACGCGGTACTGTCCCGATCCCTTGCAGCCGCGGCGGTCGGAGCCGACGTTTCTCTATGTCGGCCGCCTCAAGCGCTACAAGGGCCTCGAATATGCGCTACAGGCTGCGGCGCTGGCTCGGCGGGACGTCCCCGGCCTCCGGTTCGAGATCGCCGGCTCGGGTGACGATCGGTCCCGGCTGGAGCGCATTGCCCAGCGGCTCGGACTGGGAGACGCCGTTCGCTTCCTCGGTTTCGTGTCGGAGCAGCAGAAGCTGCGACTCCTGCGGGAAGCGTGGGCCGTGGTGTTCCCATCACCGAAGGAGGGCTGGGGCATCTCGAATGTCGAGGCGGCGGCATGCGGGACACCCGCCATCGCGTCGGACAGCCCCGGCTTGCGGGAGTCCGTCCTGGACAGCCAAACTGGAATACTGGTCCCCCACCAGCGACCGGAGGCGCTGGCAACCGCGATGCGCCGGCTGAGCGGCGACCTGGCACTGGTCGACCGGCTAGGCAGCGCCGGGCGCCGGTTTGCAGAATCCCTGTCCTGGGAACGTGCAACGGCGCTCACGGAATCCCACCTCATCGAGACCGCCCGTGAGGCCCGGGCCGGGCGGAAGGAGTAGAGCGATCATGCGAACCACCGTGACGACGCGCCACTGCGAGATTCCTGACGAGCTGAAGGCCCGCGCCGACGCCCTAGTGCAGAAAGTGGCCAAGGCAGCGCACCGACCGCAGAGCGCCGACGTGGTATTCGATACCGATCACGGAAACAAGGTCGTAGAGATCCAATTGAAGCTCACGCGGGGACAGGTGCGCATCGCAAGCGGAGAAGCCGAGGACTTCCGCACCGCGCTGGATCGGGCCGTCGCGAAGATGCGCAACCAACTGGACAAGAACCCTGGTCGTCCGGTGCGAGGTTCGGCGTAGGCGCGCATGCAAGCCCTGACGATCCGGGAGATTCTCGCCCGCAAGGGCGACTCGCTGCAGCTGGAAATCGTGGCGGGAGAGGAGGGGCTCGACCGTGAGGTCCGGGTGCCCGAGGTGTCGAGCCCGGGCCTCGTCCTTGCCGGCTACACCCAGCGGTTCATGCCCGAGCGGCTGCACGTACTCGGAGAGACGGAGGTCAACTACCTGCGCTCGCTCACGCCCTCGGACCGCACGCGCACCCTCGAGCGATTCATGAGTTTCGAGCTGCCCTGCGTGTTCGTCATGAAGTCTCAGCCGGTTCCCCGGGAGCTGAGTCGTCTCGCGAAGGAGCGTGGGATCCCGATCATCCGATCCAAGTTGAAGACGTCGGAGTTCTACCGGCGCCTCACGCCGTACCTCACCGAGATGTTCGCACCTGCCGTGCAGATGCACGCGTCTATGGCGGACGTCTACGGAGTCGGGCTGCTGTTCATCGGGAGATCGGGGATAGGAAAGAGCGAGTGCGTGCTCGATCTGGTCGAGCGGGGCCATCGGCTGGTTGCGGACGACGTCGTGCACGTCACGCGGCGCGGAGGCGACGTGCTGATCGGCAAGGCCCACGAACTGGCGCATCGCTACATGGAGATCCGCGGGATCGGGCTGGTCGACGTGATGTCGCTCTTCGGCGTGCGCGCCGTGCGGCAGCAGAAACGCATCGAAGTGGTCGTCGAGCTGCAGGATTGGGACGTGGCACGCGAGACCGAGCGAACCGGGCTCGACGGCCGCACCACCAGTATCCTCGGGGTGGAACTTCCGCTCGTGGTCATTCCCCTCAACCCGGGCAAGAATCTGACGGTGATCATCGAGGTCGTCGCGATGAACCACTTGCTCCGTTACAGCGGTGTCGATGCGGCTCGGGAGTTCAATGAGCGGCTGATCAAGCGCATGGCCGAACAAGTGGAGCTCCGCGAGTATCTGGCCGAGGATTATGAGTGAGCCGTTGAAGGCTGTCGTCATCTCCCATTCGGGTGTCGCTGCCGCGCTGGTAGCGGCGGTGCGGGCGATCGCTGGCGATACCGGTCCATTCGTGGCGGTCAGCAATACGGGGGCAACACGGGAGTCGCTGTGTGCGGATCTCAGCGCCGCTGTCGGCGAGGGGCCGGCAGTGATCTTCGTCGACATGCCCGGTGGCAGCTGCCTGTACGCTGCGATGGCTGGCATGAAGGACCGGGACGACGTGGCTGTCGTGGCGGGCGTCAACCTTCCGATGCTGCTGGACTTCGCCTTTCATCGTGATCTCACGCCGGGGGAGGCGGCCAACCACGCAGTGGAGGCCGGGACGAAGTCGATCCGGGCGCTACGGGCATGAGCGTCGTCCTCACGAGGATCGACGATCGCCTCATCCACGGCCAAGTGGTGGTCGGATGGGTGCAGGCCTTGCACGCACGGCGTATCATCCTCGTGAACGATGAGGTGCGCAGCAACGCTTGGGAGCAGGAGCTCTACGCGCTCGGCGTGCCATCGAGTCTGCAGGTGGAGTTTGTGTCGGTCGACGAAGCCGCGGAGCGCTTGCCCGAGTGGCAGGCCGAACAGACACGGACAATCCTGCTGCTCGCCGACGTCGAGAGCATGATGCGACTGAGCGACCGCACGGACGCCATTTCCACCGTCAACGTCGGCGGATTGCACGACGAGGACGGCCGCTCGCAGCGGCTCAGCTACGTCTATCTCTCCGATCAGGAGGTCGCTCAGCTGCTGGAGCTTCGCGGTCGCGGGATCCGGGTCACGGCGCAGGATGTTCCCACGGCCAAACCGGTGCCGGTGGAGGCGTGGACATGATCGAGCAGTTCGGCCTGTTGCTGCTCTGGGGCACGCTGGTGGGACTCGATCTCGCCAGCGTCGGGCAGACGATGATCGCGCGACCGCTCGTGGCGGGGACGGTCGCCGGCCTCATCCTCGGCGACCCCCTCGCCGGGGGGACCGTTGGCATCGTGCTCGAGTTGTTTGCCCTGGACGTGCTCCCGGTGGGTGCGGCGCGATACCCCGACTATGGCATCGGTGCCGTGGCCGGAGCAGCGACCGCGGCTGGTTCGCCAGGGATGGTGGGGATCGGAGTGGCGGTCTCGACCGGTCTCATTGTCGCGTATCTCGGCGAGGTCGGCATCGTGATCGTTCGAAAGGGCAACACGGTCGACCTTCGACGTCACCGCGAGGGTCTCGATGCAGGCCGACTGCGTGAGGTGCGCGGTCTCCAGGTGCGTGGTCTACTCAGGGATCTTGCCCGCTCGGTGCTCCTCACCGTGGTCGGACTCGGCCTCGCCGTCGCGACCTACCAGTGGACACCGGGCACCATCGAAGGTGCCCTACTCATGACCCTGGTGCTCGTCGGTGCCGGTATCGGAGCGGCGACGGCGGGGATCCTCAAGGCCGTCGAGCGCGGGGCGGTCGTTCGCTGGTTCGGCCTCGGCCTGATCTTGGGTGTCCTCTACGTGGTGGTGGTCCAATGAGCCCGCTTGCCGCGACGTGGCTGCGGACGCTGCTCGTGCAAGCGTCGTTCAACTACGATCGCATGGTGGCGATCGGGGCTGCCTGGGCGATTCAACCTCTCCTCCGGACGCTGCCCCCGGACCGCTATCGTGCGGCGATGCGGCGCGCGACCCAGTTCTTCAACGCCCACCCCTACCTGGTCGGGATGGCGATGGCTGCGGTGGCGAAGGCCGAGCAAACGGGCGTCCCGGACGAGACGATCCGCCGCCTCAGGCACGCGCTGGTGAGCCCACTCGGGTCGGTTGGAGACAGGTTGATCTGGGCCGGTCTGATGCCTGGGGCTGTCGGGGTCGGCCTCGCAGTCGCTGTGCTCGTGTCGCCGATGGTCGGCGCCATCGTCTTCCTCGTGCTGTACAACGCAGCGCATTTCGCGACCCGCACCTGGGCCTTGCGCGAGGGATGGCACAAGGGGCACGAGGTCGCGAAGGCCCTGACGGGCCGGGGCATCCAGCGGGGCATGCGCGTCGCCGGACCGGTGGGGGCGCTGGCCGTTGGCTTTGCCATCCCCGTCGTCGGAGGCTGGTTGACCCGGGAATTCACTCTACACGTGAAACTGGGTGTGGTCATGGTCGGCCTGCTGGCCGTCGCGTTCGCCCAGTGGATCCTGCCGAGTTTTCGAGGCCTCCGCTTCGGGCTCGTGGCCGCCGCGGTCGCGCTCGTGATCGGGTGGGCGTTCCGATGATCGAGCGCACGGTGGTGATCCGGAACCGGCTGGGGCTGCACGCGCGTCCTGCGGCGGATTTCGTGAAGACCGCATCGAGGTTCCTTTC
>JBDHDN010000048.1:0-16233 GCA_039591485.1 Gemmatimonadota bacterium | reverse complement strand
CGATTAGCGATCGGCGACCGAGCGAGGGAATCCCACGGTTGCTCCTCGGCGAAGCCCGCGGTGCCCACCGGGCAAAAGCGCCGTTCTGCGCTCTACACTCTGCGCCCTGCACTCTCACATCGCTATCCGCAGTCGCCGGATCGCCTCGTCGGGTCCGAGCACCAGGACCACGTCGCCGTCCCTGAAGACGTACCCCCCGGCCGGTGACGGCGTCAGGCTCTCCTGTCCGTTACCGTCGGCGTGCTTCACCATCAGCACGCTGACCCCGTACTGCTGCCGCACGTCCACGTCGGCGATCGAGCGACCGACGAAGCTACGCGGAACCGCGAGCTCGGCCACGACGGTACCACCGGCACTCCGGATGCGCTGGACGCCGGATTCCGGCCGCATCGTCTGCGCCATGCTGCCTGCCATGTCCCGCATGAACACTTCCGTGTTGTACCGCTCAATCACGTCTTCGGGCCAGATCACACCCGTGAGTCTCCCGTCTTGCAGCACCGGTACTTCGCCCCGGTAGCTCTCGAGGAACTTCATGACGTCGGACAGTGAGTCGCCCGGCTCGACGGTCGGATGCTCGCCCCCTACGTAGAGGTCTTCGGCGATCACGAGGGCCTCAAGCGCCGCCGGGTCCTTCATGACGGGGCGGATCTGATCGGCCGTGATGATCCCGTCCAGCCGCCCGTCCTCGTCCGTCACGAAGATCGAGCTGCCCGGATAGTCGATGAACTTCGAGATCAACGCGAGCAGACCGTCGTCTGGAGCGGCGGTGACGATGTCCCGGCGCATCACGTCGCGGACCGGCACGTGCTGGAGCACGTTGAGCGCCTTGCCCCGATGGATGTCGATGCCGCGGCGCAGCAGCTTCAGCGTGTAGATCGAGGCATGCTCGAGTCTGGTGGCGAGCAGCGTCGCGATGATACAGCTGATCATGAGCGGCAGGATGATCCGGTACTCGCCGGTCAGCTCGAAGATGATCAGGATCGCCGTGATCGGTGCGTGCGTTGCCGCCGCGACGATCGCGCCCATGCCGACCAGCGCGTAGGCACCCGCCCCGGCAGTGCTCGCCGGCCACAGCGTGTGCACGACCGTCCCGACAGCTCCGCCCAGCATTGCGCCGATGAAGAGCGAGGGCGCGAAGATGCCGCCGGACCCTCCGGAGCCGATGGTGATCGACACGGCGAAGATCTTCATCACCACCAGGAGCAGCATGAACTCCCAGGCCAGCCGACCGTGCAGTGCTTCGTTGATCGCCTCGTACCCGACACCGAAGATGTGCGGCAGCCAAATACCGATCACTCCGATCAGCGCCCCGCCGAGCAGGGTGCGGAATGGCGCATAGAGCGGTACTCGGTCGAATCCGTCCTCAAAGGCGTAGAGCACACGAATGAAACCAAGGGCGACCACCGCCGCGAGGATGCCGAGGCCGGCGTAGGCGAACAGCTCGGACGCCTGTACGAGCGAATACGCCGGCACCTCGAATGCTGGGAAGTCACCGAGGTAGTGCTGGCTGACGACCGTGGCGGCTACGGACGAGATCACGATCGGTGAGAACTGCGAGACGCCGAAGTCGCCCAGGATGATCTCGACCGCGAACAGGGCACCGGCCACGGGAGCGTTGAACGTGCCGGCGATGCCTGCGGCCGCGCCACAGCCCACGAGCGTGCGCAGCCGCCGCTGGTCGATCCGGAGCCACTGGCCGATCGTGGAGCCGAGCGCGGAACCGATCTGCACGATGGGCCCCTCCCGACCCACCGACCCACCGGAGCCGATGGAGATCCCCGACGCGACGAGCTTCGCGAGCACCACGCGGGGCCGGATGCGGCCGCCGCGGAGTGCTACCGCCTCCATAACTTCGGGAACACCGTGCCCTTTAGCCTCCCGGGCGAATCGGTGAATGATGAACCCCACGATGAGTCCGCCGACGGCCGGCGCGAGGACCTTCCACCACCACGGCAGCGAACCGATGTAGTCGAGGGTGTACGGCCCCGCATTCCAGGCGATCCGATTCACGAGCTGGATGAACTGCCGGAACCCAACGGCGCAGAGGCCGCCGAACAACCCGATGAGCACCGCGACGAGCACCATGTAGACCTGCTCGGTCTGCTGCAGGCCGGCGTGCACGCGGCGCAGGGGACGGAGGAGCGCTTCGGTCATGGGTTTCGTCAGGAATGTACAGCCGTGCACCGGTCGGGGCGGACCTTGCCGAGCCGGCCGTTTCACCCTTCCTTTTCTGGTGGGACCCCAACCAGCGAGAGACGCGAATCGTGCCCGCCCTCGACCAGCAGACCAGCCGTCCGCCCCGTCAGGACATCGACGTGTTCGGCATCACACACCGCGGCAAGGTGCGAGAGACGAACAACGACCACTACTTGCTGTGCTCGCTCCGCAAGCACATCGAGATCCACAGCACCAGTCTACCCAAACCCGAGCGGCTTCCGCACGAAGGCGAGTGGCTGGCTTACCTGGGCCTCGTTGCGGACGGCGTCGGCGGCAGCAAGGCGGGCGGGCAGGCCAGCCAGCTTGCCACCGAGGCGCTGTACGACTACGTCGCCCACTCCTTGCGTTGCTACTACACGGCGGATCCCCAGCACGAAACGGGCTTTGTGGCGAATCTCCACAAGGCGGTCATGGAAGCCCACGCGCACGTCCGCCAGGCGGCCGAGGAGAGCGGCGAATCGGAGCGCATGGCCACGACGCTGACGATGGCGCTCTCCGTGTGGCCGCGTGCCTACATCGTTCAGGTCGGTGACAGCCGAGCCTATCGGCTGCGAAACGGCGAGCTGGAGTGCATCACCCGCGATCAGACCGTGGCGCAGGCCCTTCACGACGCCGGCGCCATCACGCGTTCCGAAGCCGACCGATCACCCATGAAACACGTGCTCACGAGTGCGCTCGGCGGGGGGGAGAGCAGCACGGCAGACCCCGTGACCAGCCTGCTCGACCTCGAGACGGAAGATCTCTTGCTGCTCTGCAGCGACGGTCTGACCGGGCACCTGAAGGACCATGAGATCCGCGCGATCCTCGAGCAAGGCGGCTCCGCGGAGCAACTGTGCCGGACCCTGCTCGAGGAGGCGCTGGACCGCGGTGGCCACGACAACGTGACGGTGCTCATCGGGAAGACGCGCGAGCGGAACTGACGCTCACCTGGACCGGCGTCGAAGGCCGCACATCGCGGAGGGCCCGGCGCAGCTGTCTGCCGCACTTCCTGCTACCCGGGGTCCGACGTCGGACGATCGACGTCGGGCCTGTCTCGGTCCCTGCAACTTTCCGGCGCCGGCACGCGTCTAGTGGATATGACCAGATCGCAGACGCTCGGGCTCATTGCGCTCGTTTCACTCCCGCTTCTCGCCGCGTGTGGCACCCCCGGCGAGGCGACGGCGCGCTGGAGCGGCACGATGGACACGCTGCCGTCCGGCCAAATCCGCATCCACAACACCGACACGCCGATTTTGCCCCCGACAGACGCCTGGCGCGTCGTCGAGGAAGTCCGGATCGGCACCATGGAGGGCGACGGTCCCGATCTACTGGGCGAGGTTCGCTGGCTGGAAGCCGATCCCGCCGGACGAATCTGGGTGCTGGAGGGTCAGGCACTGGAGATCCGGGTCTTCGAACCGGACGGCAGCTACGTGCGCACGATCGGCCGTGAAGGCGGTGGACCCGGCGAGTTCAGCTATCCCTTGCACATCCAGCTGGGTCCGGACGGCAATATGTGGGTGACCGATCCCCAGAACAACAGGATCTCGGTGTTCGACACGTCCGGCACCTACCTCGACGGCAAGCGCATGCCGGGCGGGTTCGTGATCATGCCGTGGCCCGGCGGGTTCGACGCCGCGGGTTATCACTACGGGCCAGTACCCCTGCCGAGCGATGACGAGGGGTTCAACCTCGGGCTGGTGAAGTACGATGCCACCTTCGAGCCACTCGACACTCTGGCGGTGCCAAGCGATCCAGTCGAGCGCGAGTATTTCGAGATCCGGCGCGAGGATTCGTTCTGGCGTCAGGGCATACCGTACACCGGAGGCTTCGACTGGCGGCTCGCTCCGTCCGGTGCGGTGTGGGGCATGTTCACCGACGAATACCGGCTGTTCGAGTTGTCGGCGGCCGGGGACACCGTTCGCACGATCTTCCGTGACTTCACGCCGCTGCCGGTCACGGAGGCCGACATGGAGCGGGCCCGCGAGCAGATGGAGTCCTTCATCCGAAACGGTGGCAAGGTCGACTGGTCCAAGATCCCGAGCAGCAAGCCCGCGACCGAAGAGATGTACGTCGATGACGAGGGGAACGTCTGGGTGCGGCTGGTGACAGCCTTTGACGACCGAGGGCGGGCGTTCGACGTGTTCGACCCGGAGGGCAGGTTCCTTTGCACCGTCAGAACCGCGTTCTCGATCGCGCGGTTCCCGCCGCCGATCTTCAGGAACGGATACGTCTTCGCCGTCGTGGAGGACGACCTGGAGATCCCCTACGTGGTGCGGGCCCGGATCGAGAGGCCGGATTGGCAGAGCGCCGTGCAGTGACGGACTCCCAACGTTTCGCGGCTGCGCGGCGTCAAATCAGATAGGAGTGCTCCGGAGGCACACATGCGCGACAGCAAGATGATCATCCTGGCCGTTGGATCGACGGCCGTCGGGCTGGGTCTCATGGTTGCCAGTGTCCTCGATGAGGAAGCGCTGCTCGACCGCGTGAAGGGCCTCGTGACCTCTGAAACCCAGGAACTCAGTTACCACTTGGTGGTCGAGCAGGATCTGGCTCTCGCACCGGGCGGCCGGCTCCAACTGAACGTGCACGACGCCGATATCCGCGTCACCACCGCGCCGGCAGGCGGGCACCTGTCCGTAGAGATCGGGACCGAGGACGCGGCGCGGGCACGTGAAGTGTTCCAGCGAATGCAGTTCACGACAACGGCAGTAGGGAACGCGTTCGTCGTCCGGGCGGAGGATCCCCACCTGGATGGGGACATGTTGCGGCGGCACGGCGGCGTGCATGTTCGGATTCACGTCGGCATTCCGACTGCAGTCGATCTTTCACTCACGACGGGCGATGGGGACGTCCGTGTCGGGAGTGTCGAGGGTCGGGTCGAGATCCAGACGGGCGACGGCGACGTGCTGCTCGGAGATGTGCTCGGTGAGACTGCCATCCGGACGGGTGACGGCGACGTGAGCCTTGGGATGATCCGAGGCCCGACCCTGATGGTGCAGACGGGAGACGGCGACGTCGCGGTCGGGGGCGGGGAGGTCGAGCGCATCGAAGTCCGTACTGGCGACGGAGACGTCGCGTTGGGGAGCGCGTCCGGAGCGGTGGATGCCGCGACGAACGATGGCGACGTGTCGATCCAGCTTGCGACGGCCTCTCCCGTATCGGTCCGGACCGGCGACGGCGACATCGCCATCATCGTCGCTCGGGCGCTGGGTTTCGACCTCGATCTCACCGGCGCCGATGTCAGCGTTCCCCACGGCATGGTCATCGAGGGAGACGTGACCTCCGGTTCCGCCCGCGGCACCGTGAACGGGGGCGGTCCGTTGATCAAGGCCGTCACCGGTGACGGGACGGTCGTCGTGAAGGTGGGCGGGCGCTAGGGACGCCGGCACGCAGTCTTGAGGACTAAGGAACCTCTGCACAAGTCGAGTGGCTGGTCGCGGAGGACGCGTCAGTGATGCGGAGCCCGGGCTACCAGCTCAACCCAAGGCGCTCACCGTAGCGGCCGGAGCGACCTGCCGGAGACTTGTGCAGAGGTTCCCTAACGGCCGTCAGCTCGCGTGGCAGGCAATCCCGAGAGTCCTGTTTGTTGCCCTTTCAATCCTGACGCGGCACGTTGCAAACGTACGCAAGCGTATCGGCTGCAACGGATTTCCTTCCATCCCGCGCCCCAAGGATCCTTGAGATCCGCTCGCCGGGGTGGCACGAAGGCCCATCCAAGCCTGGAGGAGGACGAAGTCGATGGTCGGAGTGACGGGCCCGCTCGGCAGACTGGCCATCCTCACCGTCAGCTTGCTGATCGCCGGCGAACTGGCGCCTGCCACGGCCGCGGCTCAGACATGCTTCCGGGGCCGGCCGGAACCGACGTGCGCGTCGTTCTTCCTCACGGAGGCCGAGGGCGGTCTGGTTGTGTTGCTCGGCGGAGGAGGATCGGGCGCGCGGGTTGGGGTGGACGTCGGGTTCATGCACAACATCGGATCGCGATCCGCCATCGGCGCCACGATCGCCGGCGGTGCTTACCTCGGTGGTCAGGAAAGCGGCTTCGTCAGCCTGCGCCCGCGATACCGTTACTGGTTCTCTCCGACCATGAGCCTCGACGTGGGTCCCGGCGTGCAGTGGACTCCCGGCCGCATCGAGCGAATCGAAGCGCGCGCCGCGTTCACCTACCGCGACCTGTTCGGCGTGTGGACCGAGGTGGACTTCGACTGGGGACAGGGCTCGACCGCCTGGCTCGTCGGGGCCAAGACCGGCGCGCAGGCAGGCATCGTCTCGTACATCGCCGGCGCTATCACGTTGGGCGTCCTCGCGATCGTGTATGCGGGCTCGGCCGACTGAGACCGCGTTCTCACTCTTTCACTCGCGGGAACTCCGTCACCCGGACGTCGTGCACCCGTAGGGGGACCAGCGTACGCTCCTCGGGGGACTCGGCAGCCTCCTGCCCTCCGGGGCATGGCCGAGCCGGCGCAGGTTCTCACTGCTGGCTCGCCTCGCGCTACAGCTCCGGCAGGTGCTGACTCCACCACGCCGTGGCGCGTGCGTCCGTCCACGGCTCGCCGGCATCGATCGCGGCCAGCCGCCCCGCGAGCACATCGATGTCGTGAGGCCGGTCGGCGGGTGCCTTGGCGAGGCAGGCGAGGATCAGCTCGTCGAGCGCAGCCGGAATGGGCTGCTCCACCCGCGACGATGGCGGGATCGGAGAGTCCTGGACGTGGCGCAGCATCGTGTCCATCGCTGACTTGCCCTCGAACACGAACCCGCTCGTGAGCGTCCAGTACAACACGCAGCCCAGCGCGTAGATGTCCGTTCGTTCGTCGATGTCTCCGCCGACCACCTGCTCCGGCGCAAGGAATGCCGGTGTGCCGCTCACCGTGTCGTCGGCCGTGAGACGCATGTCCGTGCCGAGCGCGCCGTCGCCGTGCTGTTTGACGAGCCCGAAGTCGAGCACCTTCACGAAATCCACGCGCCGCCCGTAGCGGCACACGAAGAGGTTGCCGGGCTTGATGTCGCGGTGGATCAGCCCCCGCTCGTGCGCCTCGCCGAGCGAATCGCACACCTGCAGCGCGAGCTGAATGGCGCGGGCCGGACGCAGCGGTCCGAAGCGGTGGACCATGGCGTCGAGGTCGAGACCGCTCAACAACTCCATGACGTAGTACAGCGTCCCGTCGTCCTTGACGCCGAAGTCGTACAGCTCGATGGTGTGCGGCGACCGCAGCATCGCCGTCGCCTGCGCCTCGCGCTCGAACCGGGCGAGGGCCACGCGCCGCTGCTCCGGATCCCGCGCGAGCCGCTCCGCCCGGACGAGCTTCACCGCGGCCGGGCGGGCGAGCAGCCGGTGCTCCGCGCGCCACACCTCACCCATGCCGCCGCTGCCGAGCAGCCCCGTCAGCTGGTAGCTGCCCATGCGACGGGCCTCGGCGACCTCGACCGTCATCCCGTACACGATTCGGGCACCTGCGTACGCCATCGCCGCGGCGAAGAGCGGACATGCGACGGTCACGTAGTAGGCCGTAGCGTCGGCATCGACACCGACCGCGAGATCCAGGAACACCAGAGCGAGCGGCCGTGTCGCTGCCGCGAGCGCCAGCGTGATCGCGGTCATCCTCGGGGGAGCCGGCACGATCAGCGGAAACAGGATGATCAACGGCTCGACCCAGGTCACGATTGGCAGGTGGCCGCTGTCGATCCAGGTGAACCACGGCAGGAGGATCGCGAGGTCGAGGCAGATGAGCACCTCGAATGCCAATGCGGCGTACAGCACCGTCGCGTGCGACAGCCGACGGCTCGTGGCGACGAGCACCAGCGCAATACTGAGCGCAGCGCCTGCAATCGTTCCGCCGATCCAGATGGCGTCGAGTGAGCCGGCAGCGAAGAAGAAGTAGACGCTGTCCATGCTGATGCCGATGCCGTTCACGACGAGCAGCAGCCACGCCAGCGCCTTGACCCGCGCACGGATGCGCTCGAGCAGATCCGGCGTCAGTCCCGACCAGGCGTGGCTGACGGCACCCCCGTTCGAGAGCCGCTCGAAGACCGGTGACGCGCGCTCCGTCATGCGGTGCACTCAGCCCGCAAGCCGAGGGAATTCCGTGACACGGATGTTGGTGCAGCCGTAGGGGATCAGCGTGAGATCTTCGAGCGGCTCCGACGATTGTACGAGGCCGGGTGCGATCTCGCCCGCCCAGCCGTGCGCCAGCTTCCAGTTCGGCAGCAGCCGACCGCGCGCCCGCGCGGCGCTGCCGGCCCCCTCGGGCGAAAACGGACGCTCGCCGACCGGCCGCTCCTCGAACCGGAGATCCGCTTCGAGGTCGTCTTCGGGAAGGACGAGGCCGTAGTTCCAGGCGGACGCGGGTCGCACCTCGAAGTCACCGTGCGGCAACTCCCTGCCGGGCGTGTCGGTGTTGATCCTCCTCCATTCCTCCGAGGGGGCGAGCGAGTACACCAGAGGGCCGCGCTCGACGGCCGCCGCCTCGTTGTAGCGCAACGTCACCCTTGCCCGCATTGGGAAGGCGAGCGAGATCCTGGTCGTTCCGCTCCACTCCCGCTCCATTCGGTGGAACGTGCCGGGCTGGAGTGTCACGGCGGCCGCTCCCTCCACCCGCAGCGCCGAGCGCTCGCTCCACCCGGGCACCCGTAGCAGCAGCGGGAAGCGGACGGCACGCTCGGCCACGACCGTCATCTCGAGCCGATCCCGGAAGGGATAGTCCGTGTCGAGTGTAACCGTGACCGGCACCCCGTGCGGCGCGAAGCGTGCCTCGCTCGGCGCGTAGGCGACGGCTGCGAGCCCGTCGTCGGGCGTCTGCATCCAGAGGTGAGCCCCGAACTTCGGCCAGCCCTGATGCATGTTCGAGGTGCAGCACCCGTAGTTCGGCTCGAGACCGTAGCAGTTCGACTCCGGCCCGTTGGTGGTCCACATGTGATCCGGGTTGTGGGTGCACTGCACCTGGTTCACCTGCTGGTCATACTGGTGCGCCCACATATCGGGCGCGAAGGTGGCCGGCAGCGCGTTGAACGCGACGCGCTCGAGCCGGTCGGCGAGCGCAGCGTCGCCGAGCACGGCCACAGCCTGTTCCAGCGAGTAGAGGAACTCGACCACCGCGCACAGCTCCGAGCCCTGGATCGGGTTCCGCCCGGCCAGACACTCGTCGCCGGTGAACATGCCGGTCACCTGGCCGTGATAGCGGTCGAGCAGCGCCAGCATGCGGGCCGGCTCGGCGCGATCCGCTTCACTCCCCGACAGCCGCCACGCGAGCGCGCCGGCCTTCACCGCCATGCCGGTGTTCACGACGTGCTTCGCCCAGGTCCACAGTCCGCGCCTGGGCGTGGACGACGTCACGTCCTCGCCGCGGTACAACGCCGCGTAGTCGAAGCCCTGCTCGCGCAGCCGGTGCGCCAGGTCGAGCAGCCACTGCTGCCGCGTGCGCTGGTACACGTAGAAGACGGGGATCAGCCCCTCGAACCAGCGGTAGCGGCCCCAGTTGTACAGCGGCGCCTGCTCCACCTTGCGCGCGAGCGCGCGTAGGCTCGCCTCGACCGCCCCGAACACGCGCTCGTCGCCGGTGGCGTCGTGGTACTGCGTCAGCATCTTGTTGGCGAGCAGGATCGCCCACAGGTCGTATGCCCTGGCACCCGCGTCGGCGGGGTACGGGCCGTACCAGCCGTCGGGCCGCTGCCGCTCGACGATCGTGCCGACGTGACCTGAGACCTTTTCCTTCAGTCTGGCATCGTCGAGCGTCCACGCCAGCGGGATCACCCCGTCCAGCCAGTAGGGCGCGCGCTCCCATCCCTCGGCGTCGCCGCCGAACCACTGGCTGTTCGCCACGTCGGGCCAGAACTCGTCCAGGTGCCCGCTGAGGCCGTCCGCCTGGATGCGGAGCTGGCGTGCGAGCCAGCCGCGCGGACGGATCGAGCCGAGGGGCAGCGGACGGAAGGCGGGCTCGAAGAGACCGCCCTGCCGGCGACGGGGCTCTTGGCGGCTGCCGCCGCTGCTCGCCCCCTCGGCACCGCCTGCTGCCACCAGCACGGGTCCGTGCCCTGTGCCAGTCGCCGCGAGCGCGCTCGTGCCAACGGCGAGACCACCCAGGAATGTGCGACGATCGATATCCGTCATGTGCGCCTCCCCCTTCCAAGGCAGCAGCGGTGCCGCTTGCGAGCTCCTTCGCTCAGGAAGGCCTGCACGAGTCTCCGGCAGGTCGCTCCGGCCGCGGCGGTGAGCGCCGCGCGGGAGCTGGCAGCCCGGGCACCGCCTCACTGACGCGTCCTCCGCGACCAGCCATGCGACTCGTGCAGAGGTTCCTAACCTATCGTCCCCCCGGAGCGTCGCCTGCCGTCACTGCGGCGCCACCACGCGGATCGACACCACGACACCGGTCCACGACGCACTCGGGATCTCGAGCCAGCGCTCCCGCGCCAGCAGGTTGCCGACTACGAAGCCGAGTATCGTGCCGGCGGCCGCGCCGATGATGGGGACCGGCGTCTCGCTCCGGCAGGCGGGGTCGTCCACCAGGTTCTCCTGACAGGCGAGCGGCTCGTCATCGAGCAGCGGGGCGAGCAGCGCGCCGCTCAACGCTCCCACGACCGGGAGTCCGATCGTGAGCAGAGGATCCCGCCCACGGCTCACCTCGAGGCGCTCGACGCTGCGGAGATCCAATCGCACGGTCGGATTGGCGCTGTCCACCCTGAGCACCAGGTACTGCTCGTCGAGCGTTACCAGACCGCCGATCCACACGCTGGTATCGGGATGAGCCATCCACGCGCGCATGTGTGCGTCCGGATGCAGCGTGACATCCGTCTGCCCCGTCGCCGGCGGAGCGGCGAGTGCGAAGCTCGCAAGCAGGATGCCGAGGATAGCGGCCGCTGTGCGCATCGTGTCGTCCCTGCGCTCGGGTCGTCGCGGCGCGGCGAGCGTGCCGCGTGCCGTTCTCCAATGTGATGCGCAAGCCGGGGATGCGACAGACGGATACATGTTCGTCGCCCATGCGGCGCGCCCGTACCTGCCTGTTCGTTTCCGCGATCGCGCCGCTCGCTCGCTCTCTTCCCCCACCCCGTTTCCGTTGGCCGGTCGGTGGCGGCTTCGTGTGCCTCCGGCGCGACGCTGCCGCCGCGAGCCTTCACGAAGCGCCCGGCTTCGGCCGGGCCGCTTCCCATTGGCGCACCGCGATTTTTTGCGTAATGTGCGGAGCATGAGCACTCCACAGCCACGGCCCACAGCGGCCCTGCTCCTGTTCTGTGCGGCGTGCCTCGCGCCCGCCGCCTGCTCCTCCGACGGCCGGTCTGCCGACGGCGACTCGGCCGCGTCCGACTCCCTGGCCCGCCTGCTCGAGACCGTACCGGCCGAAGCCCGCGCGGCAACGGGCCCCGGCGGGGCTCGCACGAGCGCGTACTGGATCCAGTGGTCCACCTGCGGCGAGGACAGCCGCGCGGAGACGGCAGCCGCCAACGGCGGCCGCGACGCCGGCTGGATCCTGGTCGACGATCTCCTGGCCGACCCCGGCATCGCGCTCGGCGGTTGGCCGGTCACCACGTGCCGCGACGCGATCGCGATCCTCGCGGGAAGCGCGGCCGACCCGCTCACCCACCTGGCCCGCCAGCTGTTCACCGCCAAGCTCAACTTCGAGGCAGGGAGCGGCAGGTGCCAGGCGGCCTCGGACCTCGTCGCGGCCGGCGACGCCCTGCTCGCCAGCATCGAGCAGAGCGCGGCGGCCACCGCCACAGACTCGACCGACGCGGCGAGCGTCGCGGCCCTGCTCGGCACCTACAACGCGGACGTGCTGTGCCAGTGAGGCGGCTCGGCCGAGGGGCGAGCGCTACCCAACGATCGCGGCGAGAACGTAATCGACGATGAGGTCTTCGACGTCGAGCGGCCGCGGCTCGTAGTACCCCCCGGCGGTGAAGACCACGACCAGCTCCAGCTCGGGAACCACGAAGACGTCCTGCCCGCCCCACCCGGCCGCCCGGAAGTACTCGACCGTGCCGCCCAGGTACGGGAACCGTCCCAACCACCAGTTGTAGCCGTACCCGTACAGCGTGCGGTAGCTGCCGGCCAGCGGAATGGCCTGCGTCGTCGATGCGCTTACCCACGCCTCTGAGACGACGCGCGTCCCGTTCCACACGCCGCCGTTCAGGTACAGCACGCCGAGCTTGGCCATGTCGCGCGGGCGGAGCGACGCGCCGCCGGACGCGAAGGTCACCGTTGGCGCAAGGGCAAACCGCACCCAGTCATACGTCGCGATGCCCAGCGGCTGGAACAGATGCCGTTCGGCGAACTCCACCAAGGTCGAGGCGGTGGCGCTGCGCCGCACGATCTCGCCCAGCAGGTTCGTGTCGCCGCTGTTGTAGTGGAACACGCTGCCGGGCTCGGTCGTCACCGGGCGCGCCAGCAGGAAGCCGATCGGATCGCCCGCGCGGAACATCTGGTTGTGGGAATCCCGCGGATCGTCGAACCCGTACACGAACTCGTTCCACTCGTAACCCGACGTGAACGAGAGCAGGTGCTCCAGCGCGATCGGTCCGTTGTCTTCCGTGCGGAGATGCGCGTATTCGGGTAAGTAGGAGAATAGCGAATCCGCGACGCCGCCGATCAGTCCACGATCCACGGCGATGCCCGCCAGCGCCGACGTGAGGCTCTTCGACACCGAGGCCACGTAGTGCAGGGTCTCACGATCGAAGGCCTGCGGCGCCGGATCGAGCGTACCGGGATCGAGGTCAGTGCCCGGCCAGTACTCCTCGAACACCAGCTTCCCCTCTCTCGCGACAAGCAGACTGTGGATCAGGTGACCGTCGGTGCTCGCGATCAGGCGGAGCAAATCCAGCAGCGGCTCGGCATCCATTCCGACCTGTTCGAGCGTCGCGGTGTCCCACCCGTCGCCGGTGCGGACGGGGCGCTCGTAGTCGTTTGCGGGACCGACGGCGGAGTCACAGGCGAGCGTCGCCAGGAGAGCCATCCACGCGGTGACGGACAGCCTGCGGCTGCCGCTCGTGACCCATCGCCGCTCGCGACGGCGCGGTAGGTCTGGCAACCCCACGCAGGCTCGCCGGGAAGGGTGGCGATTGGATGCCATATTCCCTATTATGGCGATGTATTCACGCAATACGCAACAACGGGTGACTCGCCGGGCCGATTCGGCAGCGGTGTTTGCTCACCCGTGCTTGGGGTTCACACGACCGCCAGCAGTTGAGGAGGCCAATGATGCCCACCCTTCGTGTGCCGAGGCGACGCACGTCCCTCTACTACTTGCTCGTCGGCGTCCTGCTCGCGCTGCCGGCCGCGAGCGTCGCGCAGCCTGCGGGCCAGCGCTACCCGGCCGAACGGTGGACGCAGTACGCAGACGTCCAGTGGGGCGACGTGGGCCGCCGCTTCATGTGCCACTCGGTGCGTAAGAGCTTCCTCTCCGCGCTCTACGGGATCTACTGGGACAAGGGCGAGATCGAGCTCAACAAGACGATGGCGGACCTGGGCATCGACGACGAACCCGAACCCCTGCTCGACACGGAGAAGCAGGCCCGCATCCTCGATCTCCTCAAGGCCCGCTCGGGCGTATTCCATCCGGCGGCCTACGCCGGGCGCACCGACTCGCGCCCACGCGGCAGCGAAGGTCCGGGGCGCTACTTCGCCTACAACAACTGGGACTTCAACACCCTCGCCACGATCCTGATGCAGGAGACCGGCATCGACGTGTTCGAGGCGTTCGACGAGCACTTCGGGCGGCCTCTCCAGATGGAGGATTGGCGCGTCTCGGACGGGTACTACCACTACGAGCGCGACAAGTCGAAGTACCCGGCCTACCCCTTCCGCATATCCGCACGTGACGCCGCGCGGTTCGGCTTGCTGTTCGCGCGTGACGGCATGTGGAGCGACGGACGCATTCTCTCGGAGCAGTGGGTGCGCCGCAGCTCGGCGCTGTACTCGATCGACAACGACGTGATGGGTTACGGGTTCATGTGGTGGATCCTGCGCGAGCCGCGCTTCGCACAGTACGGCGCGTACGCGGCGCTCGGCGTCGGCAACCAGATGATCGCGGTGTTCCCGAAGGCCGATCTCGTGATCGTGAACCGAGCCAACACCTACGAAGGCCAGGGGACGCCGACGGGTGCGCTGCTCGACCTCATCGAGCGGGTACTCGCGGCGCGCACCGGCGCTGCCGCGGCAGAGCCCGAGCTCGTGCCGCTCGAGGTAGACGCCGACCCGCTGCTCACGCGGGTCGCAGACGAGCGCCTGAGCAGGTACGTCGGCGACTGGCCCTTTCCGCCGGAGCCGCTCGGCATGCCGGCGCGGACGACCGTCCGCCTCACGTTGGGCGACGGCTACCTCGTGGCCTTCATTCCGTTTGCGGGTACCTTCCGGCTCTACCTGCAGCCGGACGGCTCGTTTCACGAAGAGGACAGCCACGAGCGGCGCATTCCGCTGTTCGGCTTAAGTGATACGTTCGCCGGGCTCGCCGACGTCGAGTCGATCGTGAGCGCAGCGATCGCCGCCGCGGCGGACGGCGACGGGACTCGCGCCGACAATCTCTTGACGACGGTCGCGAACGACGAGAGCGTCCCCGCCGAGATCGGCCGTGCTGTCATCGAGCAGATCCGCGGCAACGACGAGTCCGCCCAGCGCCGCATCGCGGCGCTGGCCCGGGACAATCCTCCGGCCCGGATCGAGGCCGAGGTCAATGCCGCCGGCTACCTGCTGCTCGGAGCGGGACGGGCCGGGAGTGCGCTCGGGATCTTCGAGCTCAACACGCGCGTGTTCCCCGAGGCGTTCAACACCTGGGACAGCCTCGGCGAAGCGCACATGACGCTCGGCAACGACGCCGAGGCGATCCGCTGTTACGAGCGGTCGCTCGAGCTCAATCCGGAGAACGCGAACGCCGAAGCGATGATCGCGCGGATCCGCGAGGGAGTAGAGAGGCGGAGCTAGACACGACGCGGCAGCCCACGTTTCGGCAGCTACACACAGATCTGCACACACCGTTGCTTCGTCGCGGAGGAAGCTTGCCCCGCCTCGGAGGAAGCTTGCCCCGCCTCGGAGGAAGCTTACCCCGCCTCGCAGGAAGCTTGCCCCGCCTCGGAGGAAGCTTGCCCCGCCTCGGAGGAAGCTTGCCCTGCCTCGGAGGAAGCTTACCCCGCCTCGGAGGAAGCTTGCTCTGCCACGGAGGAAGCTTGCCCCGCCACGGAGGAAGCTTCCTCCGTCACCCGGCAACCGGCGCGTCAGGCGCGCAACTGTATGCCAGGCAAGAGGATGTACCGTTTCCGCCGAGAAGGGGCTCACCGGACCACTCCCGCGGCAGGGAGAAGTGCCAACCCTCTCGCGGTCGCAAGCAGGCCGATGCCGTCCGAGCGATCGAGTCCTGGCGGGCGGAACGTACAGAGGGCGGCTTTGCGGCCGCCCTCTGCATTGCCCCGCCTGGGTTCGATTGCGAAGTGTCAGCGAGCAACCGACGCCGGCGGGCGGAATGCACAGAGGGCGGCTTTGCGGCCGCCCTCTGCATTGCCCCGCCTGGGTTCGAACCAGGAGTCTTCTGATCCAGAGTCAGACGTGTTGCCAGTTACACCACGGGGCAACGGTCGATCCAAAACTATCATGGAGCTGAGGGGATTCGAACCCCTGACCTCCTGGGTGCGATCCAGGCGCTCTCCCAACTGAGCTACAGCCCCTCGCACGCTCTATTGCGGCGCGTGGCGAGCCTTAAAACTTAGATCTCGCTGGGCGCCGTGTAAACCCTGTGCTGCTAACCAACTCCGGCCATTGCTCGCTGTCCGGCAGGGTTGCCCTGACAAGAGAAATACGTATTTCCCTCGACGCCGATCGGCCGCTGGCTCAGCATCCCTCGGCGTCGCGAACGGCGACCAAAGTAGTTGCCGTTACGTGCCTTGGCGCACGGCGTCATATTGGCGAGCGAGGGAACGGTTTCGCGGCGGTAGTTGCGCTGATGCTCTCATTCCTGAACTGGGATCGTGCATCATGGGACCGAGCGACCTTCACCCTGTATCCGTCCGTCGGCGCTGGACCCCCGTGCTCCTCGCCGCCGCTCTCGCCCTGGCCGTGGCCGTCGGCGG
>JBDHDN010000047.1:0-13745 GCA_039591485.1 Gemmatimonadota bacterium | reverse complement strand
TGGGCGTAGAAAGACGGGCTGTCTTGCCGCCGCTGCTGGTAGGCGTACCCGGCGGTGAGGTTCAGGCTGTGGACGTCGAACATCCGGTTGTACGTCAGGAACCCGTCGAACAGCGAGCCGTACTCCGTCGGGTTGGAACGGCTGACGGTGCCGTTCAGCCCTCGGTTGATCTGGTTCTTGTCGGTGGACGGCGCAAAGAACCGCCGCTCCGAGCTGGTCACCAGGTAGCCGAACCGGGCCGTCGCCGAGAGCCCGTCCACGAACGGCAGGTCGTACTCGGCGGTTACGTTGCCGACGCTGCGGTACGTGGTGCCTTCATCGCTGATTCGGTTGATCTGGGCGACCGGGTTGACGGTCGTCCGCGTGGCATCCCACTCGAAGTACCCCTCGTAGGGGCTCCCGTCCTCCAGGATCGGCTGGGTCGGCGCGAAGTTGTTGGCGTTGCCGATGACGCCGCCGGGCGTGAACCGGTCGGCGACGCGGGACCCGACCACGTTCGCCTGCAGGCTGAGGCGGTCGTCGAACAGGAGTTGGTTGAACGCTACGTTCAGTGAGAGCCGCTCGTTCTTGGAGGCCTGGACGACCCCCTCCTGGGACAGGTAGCCGAAGGACGCCCGCACGTTGGTCGATTGCGTGCCGCCGGCCACCACCATCGTGTGCTCCTGGCCGAACGCGGACTGCTGCACCCCCTGGTTCCAGTCGGTGTCGGCGCTCCCCAGATAGTCGACCAGGTCAGGGGCTTGGTTTTGGACCGCCGTGCGGAACTCGCCGGCAGTCAGCAAGGCCGGACGCGACGACACGACGGAGCCCGAGAACGTCCCCCGGTACGTCAGGTCCCAGCCGGTGTCACGCACGCCCCTGCCCGACTTGGTCGTGATCATCACGACGCCGTTTGCGCCCTGGGAGCCGTAGATGGCGGTCGAGGACGCGTCCTTGAGGATGGTGAAGGACTCGATGTCGTTCGGATTGAGGAAGTTCAGCGGGCTGCGGCCGGCTGAGAGCCCGCCGCCGACCGGCATCGGCACGCCGTCGATGACGTAGAGCGGCTCATTACTGCTCGTCACCGACGTTCCGCCGCGGATCCGGATCGAGATGCCGCCACCGGGCTCGCCGCCGTTCGCCTCGGCGACCTGGACGCCGGCGACCTTCCCTTTGATCAGCTCTTCGGGGGCGATCACCCGGCCGGTATTGAACGTCTCGGCCGGCACTTCGTCCACGACGCCGGTCAGGTCGCGACGTTCCTGCTCGCCGTAGCCGGTGACCACCAGTGCCTCGAGGGCCAGCGCCATCGGATACAGCGGTATCTCGATCTCGGACGTCTGGCCCGCACCGACCGATACCGAATCGGTAACCTGACGGTAGCCCAGCACGTTGGCGCGCACTGCGTAGGTGCCTGCCGCCAGGCCACTCACGACGAAGCGTCCGTCGGAGTCACTCTGCGCCGAGCGGTCGGCGATCCGCACCGTCACGAGCGCGATCGGCTCATTCGTCGTGGCATTGACGGTCCGTCCCCGGACCGTGCCGGTTGCCTGCGCCGCAAGCTGACCCGCAGCGGCAGCGGTCGCGATGAGCGCGACCAGGCAAAGTCGAACCCTATGCATGGATGTTCCTCCACAGCGTGATGAAGTCCCCGTCCCCGCGGACTCGATGTGAGCGAGGGCGGTGTTGCACCACAGGTACCTGAATGGTTTTGGGGACCTGACTGAACTGGTGTATGAGACGACCTCCTGTCTAGCCAGCATGGCCATCGTATCAGTCGGAATGGCCAAACGCAAGACAGCACGCCCCCGCCGTGACCCGTCTCCGGTACTGCAGGCTCATCGTACGCGTGGACGCAGTGGTGGGGTTCTCTCTCGCGGCGCCCGAGCGGGTGGAGACGATCACCGCGAATGACCACGCCGGCAGTCTGGTGCTGGTGCGGCCATAAGGGCAGGAGGGGGCGAAAGATCGGGATTACTGGTCCGATCCCTCGACCCAGCCAATCCTCTCCCGCTACCCGCCTGCCGCCGCCCGCACGTTCTCGGGCGTCATCGGCAACCGGAACACTCTGGTTCCCGTGGCGTCGAACACGGCGTTGGCGACGACCGCCCCCATATTGATGATCGCCGGCTCGCCCCCGCCCTTTGGTGGTAGGTCGTCATTCTGGACCAGCACCGTCTCGATCTCGGGCATCCACGAGAACCGCGGCAGGCCGTACGTATCGAAGTTGGAGTCGAGAATCTTCCCGCCCTCGAAGCGAATCTCTTCGCTGAGCACGTAGCCTAGCCCCATGGAGATGCACCCTTCCATCTGCATCCGCGCTCCGTCGGGATTGACCACGAGTCCCATGTCCTGCGCGCACACGACGCGCTCTACCCTGACCACACCCGTCATCGCGTCCGCCGTGACTTCGGCGACGAGTGCCACGTACGTTTCCGCGTCGATCCCGCACGCGATCCCCCGACCGCGCCCACGGCGGCCCGGTGCCACGGCCGGGTCCCAGCCCGCCGCCTCGCCCACTGCGTCGAGGACAGCGATCATCCGGGGGTCCGTCGTGTTCCGCAGGCGGAACTCGAGCGGATCCATGTTCGCTGCCGCCGCCATCATGTCGATCTGCTGCTCGGCAGCGAACCGGTTCGAGTTGGCCGCCGGCGCGCGCCAGGCCCCGACCGCGAACGGGTGCATCCCCTCCGGGGCACGCCCCCACTCGCCGAGGACGCGGACCCTACGATTGGGGACGTCGTAGAACACGTCGGAGCCACGCGATCCGGCCCCGTATACGTGGTAGTCCCACAGCACGATGCGACCCTCGAAGTCGATGCCGGATGTCACCTGGACGACCGCAGCGGGCCGGAACGTGTCGTAGAAGAACTCCTCCGCCCGGGTCCAGGCGACCTGGACGGGTCTGCCAGTGATCTGCGCGAGACGCGCCGCTTCGACCGCCTGCTGTCCCGGCACCTTGCCACCGAACCCGCCGCCAACGTTCGGGGTGATCACGCGCACCGTGTCCGGCGCGAATCCGATTGCCCGGGCGATGGTCTCCTGCTGGCTGAATGGCGCTTGGGTGGAGGACCACACCGTCGCTCGGCCGTCTGCGATCTCGGCGACCGCAGTGTGCGGCTCGATCGGTGCGTGGGCGACGTAGCCGTTGTAGTACGTGGCTTCGAACGTCCGGATGCTGTTGCGCCGGCCCTGCTCGAGATCGCCCTCCTGCTCGCTGGTATCCGGCTCGGGGGCCACCCGCACGATGTGATCGAAAATGCTCTCGGTGTCTACCACCGCCTCCGTCAGGGCGAACTCGCTCTCCACGAGGCTGAGGGCGTACGCAGCGTGTTCCGGGTCGTCGGCAAGCACCGCCACCAGCCCGCCTTCGTTCACGACGGTAATCCCGGGCATGGCCTCAGCCGCCGAGGTATCGACCCGCGTGAGCGTCGCACCGTGGGCCGGTGGGCGCAGCAGTCGTGCGTAGAGCATGCCGGGGCGTCGAATGTCGCCTGCATACACCGCTCGGCCCGTGACCTTGTCGATCCCATCGAGCCGCTGGGGTGACTGCCCCATGACGGTGAACTCCTCCACGGTCCGAAGCACTGCCTCCTCGTCCACTTCATGGGTGATCTGCTCACCCAAGGCCAGCTCACCGTACGTGACTCGACGGCTGCGATCTCCCGAGACGTACACGATGCCGCCTTCCACCGAGAGCGACTCCCGTGTAACGCCCAGCCGGTCGGCTGCGAGGTCCGTGAGTACCAGCCGTGCACGGGCGGCGGCGGCGCGCACGGCCGGTCCGAACATGCGCGTCGTGAGCGAGCCGAACGTACCCATGTCCCACGGACACGAGTCGGTATCTCCCATCACGACGCGCATTCCGCTCAAGGAGACACCCAACTCCTCAGCCGCCTCCTGCGCGAGCGACGTCATCGCTCCCTGGCCCATCTCGATCTTGCCCGAGTAGAGGGTCACCGAGCCGTCTTCGGCGATGTGGAGGTAGGCGTTGATGTCTTCCGGGTAGCCACGCTGGCGCCGCTGCATCTCCTCGGCGGGGCTCAACGCGCGGGCCATCGGGAGGTTGACGACGACGAGGATGCCACCACCCAGGGCTTTCACGAAATCGCGTCGGTCGACGCGGGAGGTGTCAGGCATGGCTCGCCTCCTCGATTGCCCGCACGATCCGCTGATGTGCCCCGCAGCGGCAGAGGTTGCGCTCCATGCCCTCCAGGATCTGCGCACGGGTCGGCCGGGGCGTCTCGAGCAGCAGCGCGTAGGCATTCATGATCGCGCCCGGCGTGCAGTAGCCGCACTGAAACCCGCCATGCTCGTGGAAGGCCCGCTGAAGCGGGTGCAACTCCCCGTTCCGTGCCAATCCCTCGATCGTCGTGACCTCCTTGCCGTCGACGAAGGCGAGGTCGGCCTGGCACGCTCGCACGGCCCGTCCGTCGACGACCACGGTGCAGGATCCGCAGATGCCCGCACCGCATCCGTACTTCGTGCCGGTCAGTGCGAGATCGGTGCGCAGAACCCAGAGCAGGGTCCGGCTCGCGTCCGTGTCGAGCGACACCGGCGCGCCGTTCAGCGTGAAGCGAATGATTTCGGGCATGACCCCTCCCGGCCTTGGTGGCTCGCCCCTATAGCAGAGGGGGGCGAAGCAGTGGTGTCAAGGGAGCCCGGGCTGGATCGGGGATGCGGGCTCCCTCTCCAATCCATGGCGGACCGCCCGCCTGCATCTCTCCGATCCGCCGGAACGGGGTCCCACTCGCTGGCCGAGCGGGTTTCACTCACGTCTTGGCGGCGGGTGTCAAGCCAGTGGGCTCAGCCGACGCGAGTGATCCATGGTGTATGCGAGCGGACGCAGAGGCGCAGCAGGTCGCGCACCGCGATCCGGCCGAGTGGACGGAGGGCAGTCAGGGACGACTCGGTCAAGTGCAGGCAACGGTTGACGTGCTTCAAACCCGACTGTTTCGTTCGATTATCGGACCCGTTCTGCGTCGTACCGGATGATGTTCGGCGGGTGTCAGGACGGTGGACTGCTCGCATGGGACTCGCGTTTTCGATAGAAGGAGCTACGAATGGCCGAGAAGAAGATCATTGCCGTAGTCGGCGCAACCGGCGCCCAGGGTGGCGGCCTGGTCCGCGCCATCATGACCGACCCGGACAGCACGCTTACCGCGCGCGCGATCACGCGAGACGTGAACTCCGACAAGGCGAAGGCACTCGCGGCCCTCGGCGCCGAGGTGGCGCAGGCCGACGTCGACGACGTCGAGAGCCTCGAGGCGGCGTTCGCGGGCGCGTACGGCGCATTCTGTGTCACGTTCTTCTGGGAGCACCTCTCGCCGGAAAAGGAGATTGCGCAGGCGCGGAACATGGCTGAGGCGTCCAGGGACACTGGCGTGCAGCATGTCATCTGGTCGACGCTCGAGGACACCCGAAAGTGGGTCCCACTCGAGGACGACCGCATGCCGACGCTCATGGACCGGTACAAGGTCCCGCACTACGACGGGAAGGGAGAGGCCGACGCGATCTTCGCCGACATGGGAGTTCCCACCACCTACCTGCTGACGAGCTTCTACTGGGACAATTTCATCTATTTCGGTATGGGTCCTAAGAAGGGGCCGGACGGCTCACTCGCACTCATGTTTCCCATGGGCGACAAGAAGCTGCCGGGTATCGCTGCTGAAGACGTCGGCAAGTGCGCCTACGGCATCTTCAAGAAGGGGATGGACCTGGTCGGCAAGCGGGTAGGGATTGCCGGTGAGCACCTCACCGGATCGCAGATGGCCGTCGCACTCTCGGCGGCGCTGGACCAGGAGGTGCGGTACAACGCGGTCGCGCCCGAGGTCTACCGTAGCTTCGGATTTCCTGGGGCGGAGGATCTCGGCAACATGTTCCAGTTCACGCGCGATTTCGAGGACTACTACTGCGAAGCGCGCGATCTGGACGGAGCCCGCGCGCTCAACCCGACACTCCAGACGTTCGAGGCGTGGCTCGCGGCGAACAAAGACAGAATCCCGCTGGAGTAGTCAGGCGTGAACGCCGGATGCTCCTGCTCCGATCGAGTATCGTGAATGAACACCGGCAGGCGGCGCCCAACCGCGTGACCTGCCGGTGCGTCACGAACGTCCTCGGCCGAGGAGCACGGCTACCTCGTGCCTCGTGGTATGCTCCCGCCTCACCTGCCGTCACGCGCACTGCTCGCCGTCGCTACGCGCACCGCCCGTCGGCCTCGACATGCTGTTCGGCGGGGCGGCGGGGTGGTAGACCGGGCACCGAGGTCCGATAGCCATCCCGGCTTCTGCGGTACATCTTGACGCCCACCCACAGATTCCGGGCGAGCTTGCCGACCGTGACTGGCGGGGGCGTGCTCGGTCTCACCCGGATGGCGCGACGCGGGGAGTAGGTGCGCGCGTAGAGTCGCGCGAGCTGACGGAAGAACTCGCGCTCGCCGAGGCGCGTCGGGAGCACTGGATGCATGTAGTCGAAGTATCGGTAATCGCCCGTCGTGAGCTGTTCGCGAGAGCGTTCGTACAGATCGGATCCCGGAGCCGGCGTCAGGATCGAAAACTCGCAGTAGTACACACCGAGTCGCTCGACGTAGTCATACAGCCGGTCGAAGTCGTCGGGGGTGAAGTCGGGAAACACCATGAACGACGCGAGCGGGTCGATGCCGTTGCTCATGAGGAGTCGGACGGCCTCTTCGTTCGTCGCGGCGTTGGTGCGCTTGTTCAGCGGCTTCAGGGTCTCGACATCCGCCGCCTCCAATCCCAGGAACACCTGTCGGAGTCCGAGCTCCGCCCACGCCGGCAGCATGTCGCGGCACTTGACCACGGCGTCGGCACGGGAGAAGAGAAAGTACTCTTTGCGGATGCCGCGCTCCCGGATCGCGCGCGCGAGCGCCCCCATCCGCTCGCGATCGAAGAACATGTTGTCGTCGGCGAAGTAGACGAAGCCCTCCGGGATCCCGGCCAGCTCCTCCGCGACCCGCGCGGGGGAGCGGTACGTCCACCGACCGCCCGCCGCCTTCCAGATAGGACAGTACGCACAGCGGTATTGGCATCCCGCGGACGCGCGCATCAGTCCTGCCGGCCGCCACCAGAAGTGGACGTAACGGTGGCGGTACCGTTGGGTGATTCGCCGATCAGGCAGCGGCAGCTCATCGATCCGCATGATGTCGTTTCGTGCACCGGTGTGCGTGAAGACGCCGTTCCGACGGTACCAGAGGCCGGGAACATCGGACGGTTCCGTCCCACGTTCCAGACGCTGCAGCAATGCGGCGAAGGTGAAGGCGCCTTCGCCGCAGACGATGATATCGACCTCAGGTTGCTGAAAGTCCATCGGCAGCAGCGTCGCATGATGCCCGCCGACGACCGTGACGATGCGTTCGTCGAGCTGGCGCACGGTGCGCAGGATGGCGAGCGCGTTGTAGACCTGCACGGATAGAGCAGTCACCCCCACGACATCGGGCTGAAAGCGTTGGAGGGCCGGCAGAAGGTCCCGGTCATACCGCAAATCGACGAGCTCGACATCGTGATCCCGCAACGCCGCAGCCAGGTACTCGAGCTCGAGTGGCTCGAGCTCGGTGACCTCACCGGCCGCGATGGTCGGCGGTCCAAGGGCGGGCTTCACCAGTAGGACTTTCATCGGGTGCCCCCAGTGGAGTTCGACTCGTGGTACACGACGCTACCGTCTTGCCGGCAAGCCACCGTCAAGCACTTGGCCGCGTTGGAGGTTGGGCTGGAGGCTTTGGGGCGGTCCGGTCGGCACGTGCCTCTCTGGTCGCTTGACGCCTGCTTGCCGCACGCTCCCCAGGATTCGGCCAGGAAACACAATCGACAGGCATGGCCCCCCCTCGGCCTGGAGGTGACGCATGCATGGGGCTATCGAGCGCGCCGCGCCGCAACACGTGCAGGTGCATTCAGCCGACCGCGGCCGGCATCACCGACTGTTTGTCCGCCTGCCGTACGCGCTCTACCGAGACGATCCGCTGTGGGCGCCTCCCCTCCGGATCGAGGAACGGCACCGATGGTCCGAGCGGTACAACGCGTCGCTGCGGTCACGCTGGACGCGGCGGTTCGTCGCCGTCCGGGGCAGGCGCGTCACCGGCCGCATAGCAGCGATCGTGGACCCGGGCTTTGCGCGGACGTGGGAGGAGGCGACCGCACTGTTCGGGTTCTTCGAGTGCGCAGACGATCCCGAGAGTGCTGCGGCCCTCCTTGCCGCCGCCGAGGCAGCTGCGCGTTCGCGCGGAATGCGACGTCTCCTCGGGCCGGTCAATCTCACTCCGCACGACGAGACCGGCATCCTGCTCGAGGGATTCGATGTGCCGCCAACGGTACAGTCTCCCTACAACCCGTCCTTCTATCGCCGACTCTTGGAGGGTGCGGGATACGAGCTCGTGCGTCGCTACTATGCCTTCTCCGCTACACCAACGGATGAAGCCGCGCCGGCCGTCACCCGTCTGGTCCGGGCGGCAGCGCGAGGTATCGGCCCGGCGAGTGGCGTGACGATTCGGTGCATCGATCTGAGGTGCTGGGTCGACGAGGCACGGATCCTCTGGCGCCTGTACAACGAGTCCTTTGCGTCGCTCTGGGGATTCGTGCGCATCGGGTGGGAGGAGTTCCACCAGCGTGCCAAGGTCTTCAAGGCATTTGCGGAGGCGGAGCTCGTGCGCATCGCCGAGTTCGAGGGAGAGCCCGTCGGATTCGGGCTCACGCTGCCGGATATCAACGAAGCGCTGCGTGGAACGAGCGGCCGACTGCTTCCCTTCGGGTGGCTGCATCTCCGGCGGCACGTGCCACGGATCCGTACCGTGAAGTTCTTGATGCTCGGTGTGTTGCCTGCGCACCGAGGGCGCGGTATCGGACCGCTCATCGCCTACGAGACCCAACAGGCGGCCGGACGTCTCGGGTACGAGCGGCTCGACCTGTCCCTGGTGCAGGCGACCAATGAGTCCGTTCAGCACGTCATCACCGGCTTCGGGTCGCCCATTCGGCAGACCTTCGGCCTGTTCGCGCGCCGCTTCGCCGAGCGGGTATCGGGCGAGGTTGCGGCATGAGACCGATGGCCGGTGCCGCTGCACTTCCGCGCCATGCGAAACGGGCCGCGGCGTATGTCCAGGTGATGCTTCCGCCTGCCATCCTGATACCGGTCGGCATGGCGCAGTTCTTCTCGGTCTATCTCGCGCTCCAGCCACTCGCGGACGTCGTTCCGCTGCGTGTCGGGGTGCTCGCCGCGCTGGGCGCCGGCTCCACCGTGCTGTGGACCCTGCTGATCCGGATCGACGACGATCTCACGGACGCCGTGCACGACGCGCGTATGGCGGCGGCTGGAGATGCGCGATACTGCTCACGCCCGACCGTCACCGGCGCGATCACGCAGTGCGAGCTTCGTGGGCTCCAGCAGATCACTCTGGGCCTGTTCCTCGTGGGCAACGTGCTGTTCGGTGGTTGGGCGATGCGTGTAACGGCCGTGGGCGGATACATCGTGACGTGGCTTGGCGTCCGCTGGTTCTTCATCGCACCTCTCGCGCGTAACCCACCGCCTCTCGCGCTGCTCGCACGCAAGCTGCTCACGGTGCTGTTCGGGCTGTACGCGGTGGCCGTGTTCGTCGATACCATCGCCACGCGGGGTGTCGCGCTATGGACTGTGCCGTTGGTGCTGGCGCCGTGCGCGAGCGTGGCCGCCTGGGAAACGGCACGGAAGATCAGGGTGCCAGAGGATGAGACGGACTACGGCACGTACTCGAAGGCGCTGGGCTGGCGAACCGCCGCGCTGCTACCGGCCGCGTTCGTGATGATCTCTGCTGCGTGCCTCCTCCCGGTAGCCCGGGTGGCCGGCGCTGGAGCATGGTACGCCGGTGCGGTTGCCGGCGCCGCGGCCGTGACGGTTGCAGCCTGCCTGCGCTTCCGGTTCTCACCCTCTCGCGCCCATGCGCGCCTCGAAGGACTCGCGCAGGTCTACGGTGTGGTGGCGCACGGAGGTTTTGCCGTCGCGCTGCTCGCACGACACGGGGTGGTATTCGCATGACCGCCGCGACGGGCGGGCACGCGGAGCTCGTGGCCTGGCCGGGTGGCCACATCGTACCGGAGCAGGTTGGTGGGAAGGCTCACCAGTTGCACGAGCTGGTGGCGATGGGCCTGCCCGTGCCGCGTTGGTTCGTCCTCACGACCGCCGCGACCGACGCCATTCTCGCCCCGGTCCGTCCCGAGATCGCGCGGCTCGCCGACGGCGGGAACGACCCGGACCGTCGCGCTCGGTTGAACGGCATTGCCGCAACCATTCGTACCGCACCGTGGCCCCGCGCGGTAGTTGAAGCGCTTCGAACCGCGGTCCGCGAGTTCGACGGCGACACCACGCTCGCAGTCCGGTCCAGTGTCGTTGGAGAAGACGGTCCCGCGCACAGTCACGCCGGCGTGTTCCGCACCCGACTCGGTGTACCAGCCCCGTCGATCGCAGACGCGGTACGCGAGTGCCTGACGTCGGCATTCTCCGAGCGCGTGGCGCTGTATCGCGAAGCGCGCGCACTCGGGGGTACGTGGCCGCGCGTCGCCCTCGTGATTCAGGAGATGGTCGACGCACACGTTGCAGGAGTGGCGTTTACGGCCGATCCCGCCACTGGGGCACCGCGGTTGATCGTTGTTAGCGGATACGGGCTGGGTGTGGGCATCGTCGATGACGTCGTCGAAACCGACAGCTTCGAGCGCAATCCAGCAAGCGCTGAATGGTCGTGCACTGTCAGGCGGAAAGAGCATCGCGTGATCGCGGCCGGGGCGAAGGGCACGGTGATCACGGGGGTCGCACGGGCCGACCAGGCTCGCCCTTCTCTCATGCCGGAGGACTTGAATCGGCTCGGCGACCTGCTCCTCACGATCGAACGGGTACGCGGCGCCCCTCAGGACGTCGAGTGGGCGCTCGACGGCAGCGGCAGGCTGCACGTGCTCCAGGCGCGGCCCATTACGACGGCAGCCGGCACGCTGGCCGTTTGGGATGACAGCAACATCGGAGAGAGTTATCCGGGGACCACGCTGCCGCTGACCTACTCCCTGGTGCGGCGGACCTATGCCCGGCTCTTCCGGAAGGCACTCGCCGAAGTCGGGGTAGCGCCTGCATCACTCGCCCGTCTTCACGACGATCTCGAACACCTCATCGGGACCGTGGATGGCCATCTCTATATGAACCTGCAGGCCTACTATCGGTTGTTTGCGGCGGCGCCGGGAATCGGCTGGACGGTGCCGAAGTGGGAACAGGCACTTGGCATCGGCGAGGTTCCCGAGAAGAGTCCATCGCATCGTTCTGCCGGCGAGTCTCGACTCGCTCGCGCGCTGCTGGCGGTCCGGGTGTGGTGGCGTCTCGCCCGGCGGTTTCACGGCATCGACGATGAAGTGGAGCTGTTCCGGAATGGCGTCGAGGAGATGGCCGCCGCGGTCGCGAAGGCGGATCTCGCGCACCAGCCGTTCGATCGTCTCCTCGAGGCATTCGCGTCGCTCGAGGAGACCTATCTCGATGAGTGGACCGTGCTGATCTTCAACGATCTGTTCGCGTTCGTGTGCAGTGACCGTCTGGCGAGACTGTGCGGATCGGTACCCGGCGGTGGAGGGTCGGACCTGCACCAGCGGCTGCTCGCCGACCTCGGGCGAGTCGCGAGCACGCAGCCGCTTGAAGACCTCCGGACGCTGGCAGCGACCGCGCGGGAGGCACCGGCGGTCGAGCGGCTCGTGTGGTCAGATCTGCCCCCCCAGGACGTGTGGGAACGACTCGGCGCGGCTGGAGAAGCCGAGTCGTTCCGAGCGGAGGCGGCCATCTACGTGTCCCGCTACGGGGACCGCACGGTCGGAGAACTGAAGCTCGAGACCGAGACTCCGGCCGATCAGCCGTGGGTGATCGTGGACCTGCTCCGATCGGTACCTCGGAACGGTTCGCCGTCGCGGGATTCGGCGGGACTCCGAGCGCTCGGCGATGCCGCGGAACGGGAGTATCGTGCTCGGGTGCGCGGACACCCGCTCCGTTGGCGGTACGCGTCCTGGCTCCTGCGGCGCACGCGAACCTTGATCGCTGCCCGGGAGCAGATGTCGCTCGCGCGAGCCCGTGCCTACGGGCTCCTGCGGCGGCTCGTGCGCGCGATGGGAGCGGCGCTCGTGCGGGAAGGCGCGATCTCGGATCCCGGCGATGTGCACCTGGCGACGCTCGAGGATCTCGAAGCGTACGCTCGGGGGGGCCTGCCCGGACTCCGTTTGGATGGCGTGGTCGCCGCGCGCGCCGAGGCGTATCGCCGTCTCGACGGGTCGGACCTACCGCACCGCCTCGTCAGTCGCGGGTCCGTGTATCGCGTGGCGGCATCTCGGTCAGCCGTACCGGCGTCACCGTCGACGGACGTACTGACCGGCGTCCCGTGTTCTCCGGGAATGACGCGGGGAGTCGCATGTGTCGTCGACGGCGCGGTGTCTGCGGAAAGCGTCCGTGATCGAATCCTCGTGGCGCGCGTGACCGAGCCCGGATGGATCTTCGTGCTCTCGGTTGCCCGCGGGGTGGTGGTCGAGCGAGGGAGCCTCCTGTCGCATGCCGCTATCATTGGCCGGGAGCTGGGCGTGCCGACCGTGGTTGGGGTAACCGGTGCGATGTCCGCGCTGCGATCGGGAGACGAAGTCGAGTTGAACGGCAGCACCGGTGAAGTGCGGATTCTCCGTCGGGGTGCATCGTGCTCCGCCTGATCGTCGGGGCGCTCCGGAGCCGGCCCGGCCGCTTCTGGATGACGGTAGGCGGCATCGCGGTATGCACGGTTCTGGTCCTGGCACTCCAGGCCACGCACCGGAGCGTCGCGGCCAGCGTGCGGACCTACCTCGGCCAACCCGGCATGGATCTTTGGGTGGCGCCGCGCGGGTCGGACAACTTCATGCGATCCTCCGCGCTCTTGGCCGACGGAATGGCCGACTCGCTGCTGTTCGTCGAGGGCGTTGCCGCAGCTCATCCCGTTGCTCGTGCCTTCGTCACCGTAAAATCGGCACGAGGGCAGGGACCGAACGTGCGCCGTCTGGCGCTGATGGGCGTCGGATATCGGGCGCCGGACGGGCTCGGTGGGCCCCCGATGCTTGCAAAGGGCCGTGCGCCGAGCCGACGCAACGACGTCGTCCTCGACCGCGCCGCCGCCTGGCGGCTCGGCGCCGCCGTCGGGGATACGCTGTGGATCAACGGCCGCGGCGGGATTGTGACGGGGCTCGCTGAGGGCACCAACCTGCTGGCGACACACCTCGTGTTCGCAAATCTGTCGGCGGTTGCCGGGATGAGCGGGATCCGGGGCCGGGCGTCCTTCGTCATAGTACGGGTCGCACCCGATGCGCGGACGGACGTCGTCGCGGATGCCATCCGGGAGCGGTTCCCGGCGCTGAATGTCTTCGCCCGCGGTGAGTTCCTGGCCGCGAATCTTCGCGAGATCGGAGCAGGCTTCCTGCCCGTGCTCTCGCTGATCGGCCTGCTCGGAGTGCTGGCGGCTGGGTCGCTCATCGCACTGCTCTCGCACGCCGTCGTCGAGCAGAGCCGCACCGAGATCGCCATTCTGCTGGCGCTCGGCTCGTCGGTCCGACGGATCGGTGCAGCTCTGATCGGTGAAGCGCTGCTACTGGTCGGCATCGGCTTCGTCACTGGATTCGTGATGATTCGAGCGCTCGACGCTGCACTCGCGCGGTGGTGGCCCGTGGTCCTGTTGCCGGTGAGTTCCGACGGCGCGGCGATGGTGCTGACGCTGTTCGTCACGGCCGGGGCCTTCGCCGCGCTCCTGCCGT
>JBDHDN010000046.1:0-13880 GCA_039591485.1 Gemmatimonadota bacterium | reverse complement strand
CGCAGGCTACGTCGCGTGTGACGAACACGCCGCGCTCGTCGCCGGGATGGCACGCGTCACAGGTCACCTGGAGGTGCGCACCGGTGAGCGGGAACGTCGTCTGCTGGTGCGCGGCGCCCCCCGCCACCTCGGTGAAGCTGATCGTCCCGTGACACTCCACGCAGTCCGGTGACAGTGATCCCCTGTGAATGTCCAGATGGCAGACACCGCAATCCGTGAGGCCTACTTTGGGCTCGTCAAACTGGGCTTGCAGGTGGCATGTCGTGCATGCGACGTCCTGATGTCTTCCTGTAAGAGCGAAGGCCGTGCTGGTGTCGTGATCGAAGCCCTGCAACACGGGCTGCCACCCATCCACCGTATGACAGGCGGGGCAGCCGAGTCCGGCGGGCAGCGTGCCGTGGGGAGAGCGGGTTACCGCTTCCTGCGCGGCAGCGGCCGTCGGCACGAGCAGCGCTGCGACGCCAAGCATCAGCCAGTGTCGGGTCATCGTAGCTCTCCGTGACAGTCTTCGCACTCCATCCCGAGCGGTCGGAAGCGACGGACGGCCGTCCCCTCCGGGCGAGCCTCGAGGACATGGCAGGCGGCACACTGGACGTCGCGATGGCTGCCGTCGAGGGGATAGCGGGTGCGGTCGTGGTCGAAGCGCGCGACGACATAGCTCTCTGTCCGATGACAGTCGTCGCACGCCCGATCGTCGAACTGATCTTCGTGCGGGTCGTCCGCCGCGTGGCAGGACACGCACCGCTCGTGCTCCAGCCGGAACCGGGGCGGGACATCCTCACCGTCCGCCGCGTGACAGGCCCCACAAGGCGTGGCCACATGCGCCCCCTCGAGGACGAAGGTGCTTCCGTCGTTGTGTCGCACCACGTCATACGTAGTCGGCGGCCAGTCGACCTGGTCGTGACACCGATCGCACAGCGCTCCTCCCGCGCGCTCGGTGAACACGGCATCGTGGATGTCGACGTGGCAGGACAGGCAGTCGTCTGCCATCGGGGAGGGATAGTTCCGTCCCCGGGGTCCGGGGTTGAAGACCAAGCGGATGTCCGGGTCCGACGCAGACCGATCGTGGCATGCCGAGCAGAGCGCGTCTGCGTGCGCTCCCTCCAACGTGAAGTCGGTGGTTCCGTGGTCGAACTCGCGCTCGAATCGGTTCCGGTCCAGCCGGTCCCATCCGACCGTCGTGTGGCACGACTCACAGTCCGACCCCATCCGCCGTTCGTGCGGATCACGATGGCATGCCGTACAGCTGTCGAAGCGGAGTCCGCGGTACCGGGATCCTGCAATACCGGTGGCGCTGTTGCGGTCGTGGCATTCCTCACACTCGACGGAACGGTGGCCGCCGGTCAGCGGATAGCGGGTGCGGTCGTGGTCGACATCATGCGCATCTTCCCAGGCAGTCTCATCGTGGCAGTCTGCGCACCGCCTGTCACTGAACTGCCCGTCGTGAGGGTCGTCGGCGGCATGGCAGCTCTCACAGTCGGTGCCGAGCCCGAGAAAGGTGCGCTCGAGGGCGGCGTGCTTGGCCTTGAACTCGCGGACGTCTGACGCTCGTACGAGAGAGGCCGTGTGGCAATCACGGCACGCCAACGTGACATGACTGCCCGTCAGGGCAAAGCCGACGGTATCGTGCACGAACCCGACCGTATCCAGGTGGATCGCGTCGAAGTCGCGACCGAAGTGCTCCTTGTGGCACTCGGAGCACCTTTGGCTTCGCACGGTGGCGTGAAAACCCTTTCTATCGGCGATCCGGGATTGAAGCGGCACGTGGCACTCGAGGCACAGATCGTTCGCGGTACCGCGTTCCCGCAGCCGGTGGCACGACGTACAGTTCCGCAGCCCGTCCAGGTCGGCGTGGGCGGCGGTCAGCTTGCCGGGTGAGAGCAACTGCCCCCGAGCAGCGCGCGGTGCAGCCACGAGGAGGAGCAGCGATGATGCCGCGCACAGGCCGCGACGTGCGGTGATCGGTACTCGACGCACCAATGTGTCAGCGATCAGAGGTACCCGAACAGCGCCGCCACCATGAGGTGCACCACGACGACCAGCAGCATGACGATGGCGAGTGGCAGGTGCAGCAGGTGCCAGTAGCGAAAGAGCCGTTGGAACGGCAGCAGCAGTGCCATCTGCTGTTCGAGTTGGAACCGCGTCCGCACGAATCCCTCCAGGCTCTCCCGGTTTGTGCGGGACAGCTTGCGCGCTTGGAAGATCCGGCGGAGTCGCCTGATCTCGCGCCGCTTCGCCAGGTCGAGCCGCACGGCTGCGATGAGTGCGCCGATCAGCCTCCGCGGTTGCGGTCGCTGGCGTTCCGCGGTCAGCTCGATCAGGTCTGCTTGCGTCAGACCCGCGACGCCACTGAGCCGCTCGACGAGGCGATCCCGTTCTTCCTGGACTGCCTTGAGTGTCAGGAAGCGTCCGTTGATGGTCTTGGGAATGCGAGTGTAGACGTATCGTCCGAAGACCCCGCTCGCCACGACGACCGTCATGCTCCAGAACGCGATCGAGATGATGCCACCGACGCGCAGGCTCGTATGCAACAAGATGAGAAACGGCCCGAGCGTGCAGAGGAAGATGTGGATCTCGAGCCAATACTTCAGCTTACCCATCCGTCGCAGGGGCGTCAGGCGCTTGCGTGCACCATACATCAGCACACCGACGAGCATCATCAAACTGCCCCCGTACCCGAGAGCGAGCCCGACATCGCCGGACGGCTTGAATGCGTCGTGCAACGGCGAATACGCACGCTCGGCAACCGGGGTCAGGTAGTAGGCGAGCCCCAGCACCAGGGCGTACCCCGCCACTCCGATCCACGTACCTACCAGTAAGCCTAGGTAGATGCGCCGCCCGACACCGGCGGTTCCCTTCGTATCGATCCGCTCCAGGCCCAGACTGGACCGTGGCGCTCGCGGCCGGGCTGCGGGGACCGATGGGATTCCAATGCTGGTCATGCCGTCCTCCGTTTATTCCGACACGGGCCAGCGCAACCTTGGTGCCCCGACCGCAAATCGTGCAAACGATTGTTCAAGAACAGGTTACTTATTGCGCAGGTCGGCGTGGAGCGATACAAAACGAGACAAGATGCCTCGGAATGTACCGGTGGCCCTCGACCGGCACGGTGATCCATTTCACTCTATTGAGGAGAGAACGGCTCGAGCGGGTCAGGGATGGATTGAGATCGCCCGGGCGGCAGGGCCGCCGGCGTGGCTGGGGTGGCGGGGAGAACGCACCGCGAGCCGGCGAGACGGTTGCACTACCTTCCGATCCGCACCGGCATCCGCTTCGCGCCCCAATCATCAGGCGAACGGTCGAACACGCCGGCACAGATCGTCCCGCAATCCCGGCACTTGCCATCTGGTGTGAGCTGCCACTCGCGCAAGACATACCAGTCGCGCTCGATCACGGCCCGCCCACAACCGTGGCAGTACGTCGCACCGCCCTCACGGTCGTGCACGTTGCCGGTGTAGGCGTACCGCACTCCGTTGCGCTGCGCGATATCGCGTGCCCGAGTCAGGGTGGTCGCGGGTGTGGGCGGGACGTTGAGCATCCGGAAATCCGGATGGAACGCCGTGAAGTGCATGGGCACGTCGGGCCCGAGGTGTTCGACGACCCATCGCGTCATCTGGTCGATCTCACGCTCGCCGTCGTTCCATCCGGGAATGACGAGCGTCGTCAGCTCGAACCACACCTTCGTGTCGCGAGCGAGGTACTCCAGCGTCTCGAGCACGGGTTGGAGATGACCCTTGGCCAACCGCCGATAGAAGTCCTCCGTGAAGCCTTTCAGATCGACGTTCGCGGCGTCCATGTGCGCATAGAACTCCTGCCTTGGCTCATCGCACACGTAGCCGGCCGTGACCGCGACCGTTCGGACCCCTCGCTCGCGGCACGCCCGCGCCACGTCGATGGCATACTCGTGGAAGATGACCGGATCGTTGTAGGTGAACGCGACGCTCCTACAGCCCAGCCGGATTGCCGTCTCCGCGAGTGCCTCCGGTGTCGCGGAATCGGCGAGCGTATCGACCTCACGCGACTTACTGATGTCCCAGTTCTGGCAGAACGAGCAGGCGAGATTGCATCCCGCGGTACCGAACGAGAGAACGGGAGAGCCGGGAAGGAAGTGATTGAGTGGCTTCTTCTCGATCGGATCCACACAAAAGCCGCTGGAGCGCCCGTACGTGGTGAGGACCACCGCACCGCCCTCGCTCATCCGCACGAAGCACATTCCGCGCTGCCCGTCCCTGAGCTTGCAGAAGCGGGGACAGAGATCGCACTGCACCCGCCCGTCGTCCAGCCGGTGCCAGTACTTGGTGGGAACGGTGGATGGCATGGTCTCGCCCATTGGCGCGGCGGCCTCCTTACTCGAAGTATAGGTCAGCCCGGCCAGTAGGAAAGACGGGAGAGCGATGAGGCGGTATGCTGGGACCGGCGTGAACCGTCAGTCCAGCAGCAGAACCGGGCCGATCGTCCGGAGAATCAGTTCCTCGTCCGCCATCCGCGCGTCGTAGTCGATGACGAGCATCGTGGGGTACCCCAGGGTCGGGTGGTAGTCCGCTTGTAGCTGGTAGACCCCGTCCGCGATTGCCCGCGCGATCTCGGCAAACAGATCATCCACCGTGAAGTACCATCCGTACCTGTCCGCCGGAACGGATTCACCCGTCCGCCCGTCCCACACGCGTACGATGGCACCGTCCCTCACCTCGATGGACGGTGCGGCCACGTCGGTGGGAAGGCATTCACACGAGCGCATGTACCCGTATGCGTAGTCCGAGATGCCGCTGTCGCTCCAGCGCCCCCGTGCCGCATGCAGATTCGCCCACTCCTCCGTGCCGAGTCCCGGGCCGGCCGAGTCACCGCACGACACCAGCGCGCCGAGGAGCGCCATCGCCGCCAGCCGTCGTATCACGAGGAATCGTCGCCGCAGTCGTCGCTCGATGGGATGACCAACCCACATACCCGCACGATCATGGCTGCGGCCACCCTGAACCGCCCCTCAGCGGAGCCAGGGCAAGATCCGCCGCAGCAGGCCGTGGAGCCGTCCGCGATACGGCGGGTGCAGCAACCTGGAGAGCGCCGGACGGCGCTGGACTACGACGGGGCGAAGGTGAGACATCGTGAGGAATCCATGATAGCCATGATAGGCACCCATGCCGCTCGTGCCGACGCCGCCAAACGGCAGCGACGGATTGGCGTAGTGGAGCAGCGTGTTGTTCACGACCGTGCCACCTGCCAGTACATCGCGAACCCATCCCTCGGCGGCACCCCGATCCCTGGCAAACACGTACGACCCGAGCGGCCGGCCGTTCACGCGGGCGTGGCCCAGCCCGTCGGCCCGACCGGCGAACCGCACCACAGGCAGCACGGGTCCGAAGATCTCCTCCTGCATGACCCGCATCGTCGGCTGGACATCCGTGAGCACCGTCGGCGCGAAGTAGCGGGAATCGGCTTCCCTATCGCCACCACACACGACGCGCGCACCGGCGTTCACCGCATCGTCGACCAACTCGACGAGCCGAGCCCAGTGTCCGTCATCGACGATGCGACCGAAGTCCCCCGATGAGCGCCGGGCATCGGCCGAGTCGCCGTAGAATCCGGCGACGGTGTCAGCGAGCGCGTCGACGAACTGGTCGTGCACGGAGTCGTGCACGAGAACGTAGTTCGGAGCAAGGCACGTCTGCCCGGCGTTGAAGTACTTGGCCCAGACGATCGCGCGCGCCGCACCGCGCACGTCGGCGGAGCTGTCGACGATCGCGGGGGTCTTGCCGCCGAGCTCCAGCGTGACCGAGGTGAGATTGCGAGCGGCGGCCGCCATCACCTTCCGCCCCACATCGCTGCTCCCGGTGAAGAAAATGTGATCGAAGGGGAGAGCAACCAGCGCGGCTGCCGTGTCGGGCCCGCCGAGGACCGTGGTGACCTCCTCGGGCGGAAAGCTGGCCGCGAGAAGCCGACTCAGCAGCGCCGCGGTGGCTGGCGCGTGCTCCGAAGGCTTCACTACTGCGCAGTTTCCGGCGGCGATCGCGGCGACGAGCGGGTTGAGGATCAGTGCCACGGGGTAGTTCCATGGCGCAAGGATGAGCACCGTCCCTTTCGGCTCGGCGATCAACCGGCTGGATGTGCCTGCCAACAGGAGCGGTCCCCCTGTTCGACGCGGTCGCATCCAACGCGGCAGCTGCCGGAGGGCAACGTCGATCTCCTGGATGACGTGCTGGAACTCGGCGATCTCCGACTCGAAGGCCGGCCGGCGAAGGTCCTCGTACAGCGCTGCGAAGATGGCGTCCTTGTGGGACACGACGGCTCGCCGGAGGCTCCAAAGCCGCTCACGCCGCTCCGCCATCGGCGCGCGTGCCACGACCATCGCCCGGCAACGCTGCCGCTCCAGAATCTGCCGCAGTTCCCGCGTGTCCATGTCGGCGAGCAGGATGCAGGAACCGACGGGCATTGTCCAGAGCCCCTCGCCCGCAGGCCCCGTGCTGGTGCTCCGCCCACCGGATGGACCTCTCGCACACGCGGTACTCCCATCGTATGCTTGGGTGACGGATCCGCTGCCGGAGATGCCGCCCATGACCCGTTCGCCGACCGATGCCTTTGCCGATGCCGTCGAGCAACTCGCTCCCGCGTCGGGCGATCTGCTTGGAGGTGAAGCGGACGCAGCCGTCTTCGAAGCGTTCAAGGCCGTGCGGAGCGCCGCTCACCCGGACGTGATCCTGCGGATGCAGCCCGTGGATTATGTAGGCCGCGGTCTGCTCGCGCACGCGCTGTTTCTGGACTGGCGCGAGCGCCGTGAGGCGGAGTTTTTGCTCGACGCCATCCGACAGCACATGCTGGCACAGCTCCGGGAGGACCGCTTGCCTCACCCCGACGTCTACCGGCTCGGTGAGGCGTTGACCCGGTTCTGCGATGCCTGGCGCAAGAGCAGCAGTGCGGACGAGTGAACCCGGTTCATGCGGCCTTCAGGATCACTTCACACAGTATGCGATATGGTCAGCGGTCATTTTGGAATTGCTTGCCACTTGCCACGGTTCATTCTGAAACACCCACCCACAGTGAGCAAAGGTGACATGATGCGCACACATGTCTTCCGATTTGCCGTGCTCGTCGGCGCCGCCGGGCTGCTTGCCGGCACGACGAGCACGGCGGCGCAGGATGCGCCCTCGTCGACCGGTTTCATGAAGGAGTTCGGCACGATGTGGACGTTCGACGCCCCGCCGCTGGACTACTGGGACGCAAGCTACGGTTTCCGACCCGACCAGGCCTGGCTCGATCACGTCCGGCTGGCATCCGTCCGGCTCCCCGGTTGCTCGTCGTCGTTCGTATCGGCGAGCGGCCTGGTGATGACGAACCACCACTGCGCCCGCGGCTGCATCTCCGCCACTTCGCCGGCGGACTCCAACTACCAGGAAACGGGCTTCGTGGCGAGGACGCTGGAGGAGGAGAAGGTCTGCCCGGGACTGTACGTCGACCAACTGCTCTCGATCGAGGATGTGACCGAGCGGGTTCGCGGGGCCGTCACCGCGTCCGGCGAGATGGAACAGATCGAGCAGCGCAACGCCGCGATCGGCGCGATCGAGGAGGAGTGCCAGACCGCGCCGGACCTCAACTGCCAGGTCGTCCGCTTTTATCAAGGCGGGATGTACTCCCTCTACACCTATAAGCGGTTCGGCGACGTCCGCCTGGTCATGGCCCCTGAGGGCCAGGCCGCGTTCTTCGGCGGGGATCCCGACAACTTCACGTACCCACGATACGACCTCGACGTCACGTTCTTCCGCGTGTACGAGGACGGCGCCCCGCGTGCGACGGATCACTTCTTCACGTTCAGCGAGAATGGCGCGGCGGAGGACGAACCAGTCTTCGTCACCGGGAATCCGGGATCGACCGGACGACTGCTCACGATGGCGCAGATGGAGTTCCTGCGCGACGTGCAGTACCCGGCGTCACTGGCGGCGATCGAGCGCAACCTCGAGACCGTTCGCGCCTTGGCCGCACGCAGTGAGGCAGATTACCGGCGCTTCCAGAACCAGATCTTCGGGCTCGAGAACAGCCACAAGGCGATCAGCGGCTACCTCACCGGCCTAAACGACCCCGAGCGCATGGCAGCCAAGGCGGCCTTCGAGAAGGACTTCCGCACCCGAATCGCCGCTGATGCAGCCTTGCAGCAGCGCTACGGCGGAGCATGGGATGCGATTGCCAAGGCGCAGCGGGAACTTGCCTCGTTTGCGGTGGAGTCGCGCTGGTACGCCTTCGGCGGCTCCAGCCTACTTGGCCTCGCCGGCACGATCGTCTTGCTCCCCGAGATGGCGGCCCGTCCCGAGGACCAGCGTCCACCGCAGTGGCGCGGTGACCGGCTCGATCGGTACCGCAACCAGGCCCTGCGTGATCGCGAGTTCGACATGGAAATGGAGCAGATGCTGCTGACGGCGTACCTGAAGGCCGCCAGCGCCGAGCTCCCGGCAGGAGACCCCTACCTGCAGGCGCTGCTCGCCGGGCACACCCCGGACGCCGCCGCAGAGGCGCTGCTCGCCAACACCCAACTCAGTGACGCGAGCTTTCGGCAGTCGCTGGTCGACGGCAGTCTCCCCCTCGAGGGCGCAGATGATCCGCTCATCGTAGCAGCCCGCAAGATCATGCCGCTCATGCTCGAGGTGAGCGCCCGGGCGGAGCCGCTGAATGCAGCGATCTCGACGAACGCCGAGCTCGTGGGTCAGGCGATCTTCGCCGCCTACGGCAAGTCACTGCCCCCGGACGCCACCTTCACGCTCCGGATCAGCGACGGGGTGGTCAAGCGCTATCCCATGAACGGGACGTATGCGCCGTACAAGACCACCCTCTACGGTCTCTACGCGCGCGCCGAGGAGTTCGAGCACCAGGATCCGTGGATCCTCGCCCCTCGCTGGAAGGAGCGGGAGGATCGGCTCGACCTCTCGACGCCGATCAATTTCGTGTCGACCAACGACATCATCGGCGGCAACTCCGGCAGCCCGGTCATCAACCGCAACGCCGAAGTCGTCGGGTTGGTCTTCGACGGCAACATCCAGATGCTGCCCAACCGGTTCATCTTCGACGATGCCGTCTCGCGCACGGTGAGCGTGCACTCGGAGGGGATTCTGGAAGGACTGCGGAAGATCTACGACGCCAACCGGATCGCAGACGAACTGGAGGGCGTTCGGTAAAGCAGCCGGCGGCGCGAACAACGAGAGGGGGCCACCGTGCCCCCTCTCGTGTCTCAGACGACAGCCCAGGTTCGTCGCGCTAGCGCCCGCCGTGCACTTCCAGGGCCGCCTCGGCCCTTCGGGTACGCGCGTCGTCATCCCACTCGATCCATGCCGTGACGTCGCCGGCGTGCTCCGTGTCGGACTCGACCACCGCGTAACGGTGACGCCCGCCCGGCCCAAGTGCATTGATCACGACGCTTGTATTGCCGTCGATATCACGCGCGGCGTGGATGTCATACATGACATCTCTGCTGCGCCAACTGAGTACGTGTGTGAGGGAAGCCAGGTTTTGCATCCGCGCCCCCAGTGCGAGGTGATGAGTCGCCAGGGAAGGGTGCAGAGGGGATGCCACGCTCCGACCGGATATCACGCAGCGTGGCAACCTCCCTGTCTGCAATGGGTTGACGACATGTGTGAGCGGGATCACCGTCCCGTCGCGACGCCGGCGCGATGCAGAAAGCAAGGATATGGAGCAGCGCGCATAGGTGCCGGTGGCCCCGCTGGTAGCTCCGCACGGTGGCCATTCCGCGTGGCCCTACCCTTGCTCGGCGATCCTGTGCACATTCCCCCGGCCATGCCCGAATCCATGTCCGTATTCCGAGATCGCTTGCAAGCGGGACTGAAAGGTCGCTATACGATCGAGCGCACCCTTGGCGAGGGTGGCATGGCGATCGTCTACCTCGCTCGCGACGAGCGGCACGAGCGGCCGGTCGCGCTCAAGGTCTTGCGACCCGAGTTGGCCTCCGAGATCGGTGCCGAGCGCTTCCTGCGCGAGATCAAGATCGCGGCGGGCCTCACCCATCCACACATTCTGCCGCTGTACGACTCGGGAGAAGCAGACGGGTTCCTGTTCTACGTCATGCCGAACATGGAGGGTCGATCGCTCAGGGAGCGGCTCGACCACGATCGCCACTTGCCGCTGAACGAAGCGCTGCGGATCAGCCAGGAGATCGCGTCGGCACTCGACTATGCGCATCGCCACGGCGTCGTCCACCGTGACATCAAGCCGGAGAACGTCCTGTTGCACGAGGGTGCCGCCCTTGTGGCCGACTTCGGCGTCGGCAAGGCGCTGAGCGCGGCGGAGGGACAGATCACCCAAACGGGGATCGCCGTGGGCACGCCCACCTACATGAGCCCGGAGCAGGCATCGGCCGAGTACGAAGTGGACGGCAGGAGCGATTTGTACAGTCTCGGCTGCGTTCTGTACGAGATGCTCACCGGTGAGCCGCCGTATACTGGCCCGACGGCACAGGCCGTCATCGCAAAGCGCTTCATCTCACCGGTCCCCCACGTCCGGGTGCTGCGTGACGTCCCCGAGGCCGTCGATGTCGCCGTGACCCGCTCGCTCTCGAGAACGCCGGTCGATCGGTACCCGTCCGGTGTCGAGTTCGCCGCCGCGCTGCGGAGCGCGCTGGGTGGACCGGTCAGCACGCCCGACGGTGTTCCCGCCGTCGAGAAGGACGCACCCGACAAGAAGTCCATTGCCGTGCTGCCGTTCGCCAACATGAGCGCCGATCCGGAAAACGAGTATTTCAGCGACGGTATGACCGAAGAGATCATCAACGTGCTCGGCAAGGTGCCGGGCATTCAGGTGGCCTCGCGCACCTCGAGCTTCGCGTTCAAGCGCAAGGAGATCGACGTCCGGACGATCGGCGAGAAGCTCGGCGTCGGCAGCGTACTCGAGGGCAGCGTGCGCAAGGTGGGCCAGCGAATCCGAATCACCACACAGCTCACCGATGTCACCAACGGTTACAACCTGTGGAATGAGACCTTCGACCGTCAGCTCGAGGACGTGTTCGCCATCCAGGACGAGATCTCCCGGGCGATCGCCGAGGCCTTGAAGGTCAAGCTCGTCGGCAGCACCGAGACCCTCGTAGTGCCGACGACCGAGAACCTCGAAGCGTACAACCTGTACCTCAAGGGACGCTTCTTCTACAACAAGTTCACGGAAGCCGACCTGCGGCGGGGCATCGAGCTGTTCGAGCAGGCCCTCCAGAAGGACCCGAAGTACGCGCGGGCCCATGCCGGGATTGCGGACTGCTGGAGCTTCCTCGCAGACGACTGGGTTGCGCCCGACGAGGCCTATCCGAAGGCGAAAGCCGCCGCCATGCACGCGCTCGATCTCGAGCCGTCACTTGGCGACGCGTTCACCGCCCTCGGCAAGGTCCTGTGCTGGTACGAGTGGGATTTCGCCGGTGCCGAGCGGGAGCTCACGCGTGCGGTCAAGCTCAACCCGAACTCCGCGGAGGCACACTTCGTCTTCGGGAGCGCGCTTCCCTGCGTGGGCAAGCTCGATCTGGGGATCGAGGAGCTGCGACAGGCCCTGGTGCTCGACCCGCTCTCCCCGTTGTTCAGTCGCTGGCTCGGACGATACCTGCTCTTCTCCGGCGACTACGACGGGGCCATCGAGCAGAGCCGCCGGACACTGGAGCTCGAGGTCGGCTATTTCCATGCGTTCCTCGATACGGGATCGGCCTATCTCGGCCTGGGACAGGCGGAGAAGGCGCTGGAGTGGTATCGCAGGGGACAGTCGCTGTCCTCGAGCGTGCGCTCCTACGACGCGCACCTTGTCAGGGCACTCGCCGCATTGGGTCAGCCCGACGAGGCGCAGGCAATCCTCGAGCGGCTGGAAAGGGAAGCCAAAGAGCACTACCTCCGCTCCGAGGTGATCGCCATGGGATACGCCGCAGTCGGGGATTTCGACCGAGCCTTTGCCTGTCTCGAGGAGGCGCTCACCGCTCGGTCCGCAGGCCTGATCTTCGTCCACCTCGATCCGGGCTACGCGCCGCTGCACGGCGATCCCCGATTCCAGGATATCGCGACCGCCGTGGGAGTGCGCTGAGTACGGCCAAGCCAAACGCCCCTCCTCCGGTGCGATGCCGTCTGCGCACTTTGACATGACCGGCAGCACAAACCAGCGCAGAGTCCCATGCCCATGACACCATCTCCCGCACGTCCGACGCCGCGCGAACACACGTACCGGGTCATCTTCGAGCACGACACCCCGGCGGGTCGGGCATTCGACATCGCACTCATCATCACCATTGTAGCCAGCGTCGTCGTGGTGATGCTCGAGAGTGTCGCCTCGATCCGTTCCGAACACGGCCCTCCGCTGCGGGCGCTGGAATGGGGCTTCACGGTCCTGTTCACCATCGAGTACGGCCTCAGGATATGGTGCTCCCCGCGACGGGTGCGCTACGTGCGGAGCTTCTTCGGCGTCGTGGATCTGATCGCGATTCTCCCCACGTACTTGAGTCTCGTCTTGCCCGGCGGACAGGCGCTCCTTTCCGTCCGGGCGCTCCGACTCCTTCGGGTGTTCCGCGTGCTGAAGCTCGTCCATCACGTGCAGGAATCGAGGGTCCTGCTGCGCGCACTTCGGCAGAGCCGGGACAAGATCACCGTCTTCGTCGCGGCGGTGCTGACGCTCGTGGTCATCCTCGGCTCCCTCATGTATCTCGTCGAGGGATCCGCCAACGGATTCACCAGCATTCCGCGCAGCGTATACTGGGCGATCGTGACCCTCACCACCGTGGGATACGGCGACATCGCTCCGCAGACGAACGCGGGACAGGCGCTGGCCGCCATGATCATGATCATGGGTTACGCCATCATTGCCGTGCCGACGGGCATCGTGACGGTCGAGCTCGGGAACGTCCAGCGCCAGGGGCTCGCGGAGAGATTTTGCTCCTCCTGCGGCCTGGCCGGGCACGACGGAGATGCGGACTATTGCCGCCGGTGTGGGGAGCGGCTCGGGAGCCCTGAGGACGGCCGCCAATCGTCCACGTCCACGCCGGACTCGTCGGCAGGTCATTAGGGCAGCGCCGTGTAGAGCGTCCCGCTAGGAGCTGTCCGGGTGCGGCACCTCCCCGCCTCGTCTTGCCGCACGCGCTTCGGTTGAGCATTCGACGCTGAATGTTGGATATTAACTCAATGCCCGATCCCTCCCCTGCCCAACGCAGCGCGATCGAAGCACCTCTCGGCCCCGTGCTCGTCGTCGCGGGGCCGGGTGCGGGGAAGACGTTCTGCCTCATCGAGCGCGTCGGCCACTTGATCCGCACGCTCGGTGTTCCGGCCGATCGCATCTGCGCAGTCACGTTCACCAACAAGGCCGCCGAGGAGATTGCCGCACGCCTAACCGACTCGCTTGGCGAGCGTTCGGAGGCGGTCACGAGGGGCACGCTGCACAGCCTGTGCGCGGACCTGCTCCGGGCGCACGGATCTGCGATGGGCATCGAGCGTGGGTTCGGCATTGCTGACGAGATCTACCAGCGAGTGGTCTTGCGTCGAATCGGTGTGTGGCAGAAGCGGACCGGTCAGATCCTGAACCTCTTCGCACGGCACCGCCTCGAGGGCATGCCGCTCAGCCGTCGCGACCGGCAGACCTTCGATGCGTACGCTGCGCACCTCGGCTCCAGGAACATGCTCGACTTCGACGATCTCATCTCCCGGACCGCCGAACTGCTCGCCGGACACGAAACCGTCGCTCGGCGCATCGCCGCCAGGTGGGACTACCTGCTGGTCGATGAGTGCCAAGACCTCAACCCCGCGCAGTACGCAATCCTCACATCGCTCGCGAGTGGCCACGGAAACATCTTCGTAGTCGGCGACGATGAACAGTCGATCTTCTCCTGGACCGGCGCGGACCCGACCATTCTGCGCCGCTTCGCAGACGAGTATGGAATC
>JBDHDN010000045.1:7768-21805 GCA_039591485.1 Gemmatimonadota bacterium | reverse complement strand
GCCAGATCGAACGCCACGACACCAGCGTCTCGAAAGGCAACCGCCAGGGCGGCAAGGTCGCCCGATACGGACGGTGACAGGGTACGCAGCCCGCAGATGATCACCCGCACCACCGTGCCGGTCTCCGCCTCCCCGCGGCGGAAGCCGGCGAGCGGCGCCTCGACGGCTTGCTCCAGCGTGAGCGCCGGCGTGTGGAGCGCGGGGCAGTAGCGCACCTCGACATAGCGGACGTTGTCCGCCGCGGCGTCGAGCACGAACTCGTAGGCGATCCGCTCGAGGGCCATCGCCGACTGCATCACACTGACGGTGATCTTGTACCGCTCCAGGTACTCCTCGAGGCTGTCCGCATGGCGGACGAACACGGCATCCGCGAGCGTCTCGGGGTTGTCCGCCGGGAGGCGCACGTCCTGCTCCCGTGCGAGCTCCAGCATGGTCTCAGGCCGGATACAGCCGTCGAGGTGGACGTGCAGCTCGGCTTTGGGTAGGCGGTGGATGAGCTCGCGGGTGACGGTCACGTACGGCAACCCGCTGCACGGTCGTTGGCTGGAGACACTGACGGACTCGGCTCCAATGGGAGACGGAAGTCCCGCAATTTCACCGCGGCATCCGCCAAAGGCAATTGTCCGGACGCCAGCGCGCGACGTCCAGCCGATCAGGCGGGCGACTGGCCCGGGGTACCGCGGTGTCGGACGACTTCACCCAGCACCGTGAACAGCACGTCCTCCGCGATGTTGGTGGCGAGATCGGCGATCCGCTCGAGGTCGCGCGACGCCGAGAGGTACGCGATCGCCTGCTCCACCACGTCGGACGACCGCCGCAGCCGGTCCTGCACCAGGCGGAACATCTCGCGATGAATCTCGTCGACCTCATCATCCATCTCACCCACCGAGCGCGCGAGGTCCACATCGAGGTTCACGACGGCGTCCAGACTCACACGGACCATCTGCTGTGCAACCTCCGCCATGCGCTCGATATTGAGCGGCACGTCCAAGGGTGGCCGGCTCGAGAGATAGACAGCCCGCTCAGCGATGTTGACAGCCTGATCGCCCATGCGCTCCAGGTCGTTGTTCACCTTCATGACGGCAACGACGAAGCGGAGATCGGCGGCGACGGGCTGATGCAATGCGAGGATCTTGAGGCACTCCTCCTCGATTTGAACCTCGAGCGCGTCGATCTCGTCGTCGGCGTCGAACACGGCATCGGCCAGATCGGGTTGACGATGCGTCAATGCGGTGATGGCCCGGGTTGTCGCGCTTTCTACAAGCGAGCCGACTGCCAGCAGTTGCTTGCGCAGCTGTTCGAGATCGCGCTCCAGGTGCTTCGACATGATTTGTGCTCCCGATTATCCGAACCGGCCCGAGACGTAGTCCTCGGTCCGCTTCTCCCGTGGGCGGGTGAACACCTGGTCGGTCTCCCCGAACTCTACGAGTTTACCGGTGTCGAGAAAGGCCGTGAAGTCGGAGATCCGCGCTGCCTGCTGCATGTTGTGAGTGACGATCACGATCGTGTAGCGCTCCTTCAACTCGAAGCAGAGGTCCTCGATGCGGGACGTGGATACCGGATCCAGCGCGGACGCCGGCTCATCCATCAGGATGACCTCGGGCTGGAGCGCGAGCGCGCGGGCGATGCACAGGCGCTGCTGCTGTCCGCCCGAGAGCGACAGCGCCGACTCCGTCAGTCGGTCCTTCACCTCCTCCCACAACGCGGCTCGCTGGAGCGACGACTCCACGAGCGCGTTGAGGTCACCCTTGAACCCGTTGATGACCGGTCCCCATGAGATGTTGCGGTAGATCGTCTTGGGGAACGGGTTGGGCTTCTGGAACACCATGCCGATGCGGCGGCGCACTTCGACCGGATCCACCTCGGGATCGTACAGATCGATGCCCCGGTACAGGATCTGCCCGTCCATGTTGCAGTCGGGGATGAAATCGTTCATCCGGTTCAACTGCCTGAGCAGCGTGCTCTTGCCGCATCCCGACGGCCCGATGATGGCCGTGATCTTCCGCTCGGGGATGACCAGACTGACGTTCCGGATCGCAGGCTTGTCCCCGTATCGGATGGTGAGGTCCCGAACCTCGAGGACGGGGACATCGGGAGCCACCTCCTCCTTCGGTTCGCCCGGCACGTCGACGACCTTGGGATCACTCACAATCGGAACCTCTGCGACCGGTGCCGGATGAACACGGCGACCGCGTTCATGAGCAGGAGCACGACCAGCAGGACGACGATACCCGCCGCCGCGAGCTCGTGGAAGTCCTGTTGCGGGCGCGACACCCAGTTGAAGATCTGGATCGGCAGCGCGGTGAACTGATCCATGGGCCCGCTCGGCACGAATGCGACGTATGTCAGCGCGCCGATCATGATGAGCGGCGCCGTCTCACCGATGGCCCGCGACAGGGCGAGAATGGTCCCCGTCAGGATACCCGACAGCGCCGACGGCAGCACGTGGTGCCGTACCGTCTGCCACTTCGTCGCCCCGAGAGCGTAGGCGGCGTACCGGATGGAATTCGGCACCGCACGCAGCGCCTCCCGGGATGCAATGATGATCACCGGGAGGATCAGCAGGCTCATCGTCATGGCTCCCGCCAGGACGCTGCGGCCCAACGCCATCCAGCGCACGAACACCGCGAGCCCGAGGATCCCGTAGACGATCGACGGTACCCCGGCGAGATTCGCGATGCTCACCTCGATGACGGTGTTGATGCGGGAGCGTCCCGCGTACTCTTCCAGATAGATCGCGGCGGCGACGCCGATCGGGATCGAGAACAGGGCGGTGAAGCCGATCAGCCAGAGCGTTCCATACAACGCCGACTTGATGCCGGCCCGCTCGGGAAACCGTGACGGGAACTCCGAGAGGAACTGCAGATCGAGCCACGGCAGGCCCTCGCGCGTCGCGTGTACCAGCAACACCGCGAGCAGCACGAGACAGAACCACGTCAGGACCGTGCAGATCGCCCTGAACGCCCGCGCGGCTCGGTGGCGACGGCGGAGATTGGCCGGTGCGGCCAGCAGCCGACTCACTCGTACACTTCGCGAAAGCGTCGCAGGATCCGGTTTGCCGCCAGGTTGGCCGCCAGGGTGATGCAAAACAGCAGGGCGCCGACCGCGAAGATCGTCTGGTACTCGGTCGAGCCGGCCGGCGTGTCACCAAGGCTCACTTGTACGATGTACGCCGTCATCGTCTGGATGCTCTCGAACGGGTTGAGCGTGAGTTTCGGCGTGGCGCCGGCTGCGATCGTGACGGCCATCGTCTCCCCGACCGCTCGCGACAGCGCGAGGACGAACGATGCCACGATGCCCGAGAGCGCACCCGGCACGACCACCCGTGTCGCCACCTCGAATGGGGTCGCCCCCAGTGCGTAGGCACCTTGACGCAACGAGTCGGGCACGGCCCGCAGCGCGTCGTCGCATAGCGACGCCACCATCGGGAGGATCATGACGCCCACCACGATCGAGGCGCTGGCAGCGTTGAAGATGTTGGTGGACGGCACGACGTACTTGAGCAGCGGTGTGACGAACGTCAGCGCGAAGTACCCGTAGACCACCGTGGGGATGCCGGCCAGGATCTCCAGGATCGGCTTCACGATGCCGCGCGCCCGGGCCGACGCATACTCGCTCAGGTAGATCGCGCTCGCCACGCCGACCGGGATGCCGATCAGGGCCGAGCCCACCACGATGGTGAAGGTCCCCGCGAGCAGCGGCAGCACGCCAAAGTGCCGGGGCTCGAGCAGTGGAAACCAGCGGGTGTCCGTGAAGAACTCCACAATGGACACATGGCGGAAGAACGCCACCGCCTCGAACGCCAGGACGACAATGATCCCGATCGTGACCACGATCGAGAGGAGGGCGCACAGGAACAAGAACCCCTTGAGGCCCTCCTCGTGCCATCGCCTGGCGTGGTGTCGGCGAAGACTCGTCGTGTCCGCTGTCGTCATGCCCGGATCTCGCCCTTGGCTCGGCTCAAGCAATCGCCCGCTTCCTAGAAGTGCAAGTACGTCTGCGCCTTCAGGGAGTACTCGGTATCGCCGGTTGCGGGCTTCCACACGTCGACATTGACGGCAAACTTGTTGCGGCCGATGAAATGGAAGACGAGGCCGGGCGTGAAGATCCACCCGTCGTCCGCGTCCACTCCGGTATCCGGGTCACCCCAGCTCACCCGCATGAGCGGCTCGACTCCGTATACGAACCGGTTCTCCTTGATGGGGAACAGGTACGTGCCGATCACCTGCCCGGACACGAACTTGCTCGGATCCGCCGATACCAGGTTCTTCCAGTTGTCGCCGTACACGAAGCCCGCTTTCACGTGCGGCCCGGGTTTCTCGTACTGGCCCCAATCCACGTCGGCACCGAACGCATTGGCGAACTCGTCGGTACCTGTCGAGTCGTTCGGATAGTCGTGGATTCCTACGTGTGCACCGACCCGCACGCTCCCGATGTCATACTCCAGGCGACCGGAGAATGATTTCGCCGCGTTCTCGTCGATATCGTTGTTCGGACCGCGCCCGTTCGTCGCCGACACCCAATAGTGCAGCCCGCTGCCTCCGAGCTGGCCGTCGAGCTGAACGCCCAGATCGCGATCGGAGTACAGCAGCTTCTCCGTGAACCGGCTCAGCGAGCAGACGCCGCCTACCCCGGAGCACGAGGCCGAGCCCCGCACACCGCCGGCGCGCTCGATGACCAGGATCTGTGTCGAGCTCACCAACTCGAACACGTCGAACGGTCGCTTGAACTGACCGAAGGTCGCCCGCAATGCCGGATGGAAATTGAGATTCACGTAGGCATCACGGAGCCCAACCGTCCCCTCACCGTACTCCGGCTGGATTTTGCCCGAGATGAAATCGTTGACCTTGATCTCGGCGGTGAGGCGAGCGCGGCGCACGAAGAAGGTGCTCGGGATGAGCGCGGCGCTGTCCGACGTGTGATTGAACTGGAGCTGGACACGTCCCGTCAGCTTGATCTCCATCGCTTTGGAGGAAATCTCCACCTGCGCGTGCGCAGGGCGGGCGAGTCCCATGACCGCGGCAGCCACAACGGCAGCCGCTGCGAGACGCACGAAGGCGCTCTGCATACGCGTGTTCCCCCTGGGATTCAGATAAAGGTGCTGTGTGCCCGGCCGGGGCCCTCGTCCGGCCGGGATCGCCCCCTACTCCATCCGCAGAATTTCGGCAATCGACTTGCCCTTCGTGTCTGCGGAGAACGCCGAGCCGGTGACCCGGTTCTCGAACCGCGTGACCGCGGCCTCGTAGGCAGTCTCGGGCAACGCGACGTAGCCAACCTCCCCGACGAGATCCGCCGCATTCTCCAGATAGAACGTGACGAACGCCTGCACCTCGGGGCGCTCGGCGGCCTCGGTGCTGACGTAGATGAAGATCGGTCGCGACAGCGGACGGTACGTTCCGTCGTTGATCGTCACCTCGGACGGAGCCACCGCACCATCGCCTGGATCGATCGGCACGACCTTGAGCTTGTCGGTGTTCTCGACGTAATACGCGAAGCCGAAGAACGCGAGCGCATTGGGATCACCGGCCACACCCTGCACCAGCACGTTGTCATCCTCGCTGGCGGTGAAATCCTGGCGGACCGCGCCGCTCTCACCATTGATGGCTTCGGTGAAGTAATCGAAGGTCCCCGAGTCCGTGCCGGGGGCGTACAACGCAATCTCCTCGTCCGGCCAGCCTGCCCGTACCTGGCTCCACCGTTCGACCGAGCTGCCGGGCTCCCAGATTATCTGCAACTCCTCGACCGTCAGATGGTCGACGAAGGTATTCTCGGGATTCACCACAACCGAAAGACCGTCGAACGCGACCGGAAGCTCGATGTAGCCGATGCCGTTCTGCTCGGCCAGCTCGACCTCTGAGCCCTTGATGAGCCGCGAGGCGTCGTTGATGTCGGTTTCACCGGCCGTGAATTTCTTGAAGCCACCACCCGTCCCGGAGATGCCCACGGTCACCCGCACGTCCGGATGCGCCCGCTGAAACTCCTCCGCGACGGCCTCGGTGATGGGAAAGACGGTGCTGGATCCGTCGATGGTGACGATCGCCGGCGCCGCCGAGCCACCGTCGCCACCGCCGCAGGCGGCGACCACAAGGCCGGCGAGCAGCACGGTACTCAGTGTCCGCATGGAGTCTCGTCCTCTCGATGCCGGGGTGTGCGAATCGCCCACGGCCACGATGGCGGGTGGGCGCGAAGGTCCCTATGACCGGCGGGAAGATACCGTGCGTGTGTTAAGGCGCGGTTAAGACAGGGTAAGATTTTCCGAGCCGGTGCCGGTCACGCCAGTGGCAGCACCACCTCGAACGTGCTCCCGACACCCAGAGTGCTGCGCACCGAGATGGTGCCGTGATGGGCCTTACAGATGTGCTTCACGATCGACAGGCCCAGTCCGGTGCCGCCCAGCTCACGCGACCGCGCCTGGTCGACCCGATAGAAGCGCTCGAAGATCCTGTCATGGTGCTCGGGGGAGATACCCACGCCGTCGTCCGCCACCTCGAGCCACGCCATCCCCTCGGCCGACGCCAGGCGGACGTTCACCTGTCCACCTTCTCCCGTGTACTTCACGGCATTGTCGAGCAGATTGTTGACCAGCAGCTCCAGTGCCTCCGGGTCTCCCAGCACCGGCACGGGTTCCTGCGGCATGTCAACGTCGAGGGTCAGGTGCCGTGCCTCCGCGGCGGGCCGGAAGTTCGCGACGGAGCGCCCGACCACCTCGCGTGCATCGAGCCGCTCCGGCTCGACGATGCCGTCGGCGGATTCGAGGCGGGCGAGCGTCAAGAGGTCCGTGACGAGCAAGGAGAGGCGAACCGCCTGGTTCTGCGCCTTCCGCAGGAAATCCGTGCGCACGGTGAGCGGCATCTCCTGGTCGTCGATGATCGTGTCGACGAGCCCTCGGATCGCCGTGATCGGTGTCTTCAGCTCGTGGGAGACGTTGGCGACGAAGTCACGCCGGACGCGCTCCAGCCGCCGCAGCTCAGTGACGTCGTGCAGCACGAGCACAGCTCCCACGTGGCCGCCCCCACCATTGTCGAGCCTCGCGCCGTGGAGCTGCACGATCCGCTCCTGGTTGCTCACCTCGAGTGCGACCTCTTCGGTCACCTCCCCCGCCTCGGTCAGCGTGTGGGCGATGGCCTCCGACACCTGCCGCACCCGCGTCACTTCCCAGATGGGCCTCCCAAGGCTTCTCTCCGGCGAGACACCGAGAATGCGACCGGCAGCGGCATTCAGATGCACGATGGCTTGGTCCCGATCGACGGCGACCACGCCTTCCACCATGCCGCCGAGGATCGTCAACAGCTTGGAACGATCCTCGGTGATGGTCTCCATGCGCCGCTCGAGCTGCACGGCCATCCGATTGAAGGCGCTTGCCAGCGTACCGATCTCGTCGTTCGAGCCTCCCCGGACTCGGTGCTGATAGTCGCCGCGCGAGATGGCTTCCGCGGCGACGGTCATGGAGGCAAGGGGTGCCGTGATCCGGCGGGTGACGAAGAGCCCGATCGCAAGCGCGATGAGCGCGGCCAACAGGCCGCCGAGCAGGACGTTCTCCTGGACGGCGGCCGTTCGCTGACGGACCGCCGTTAACGGCAGCGCCGCTCGCACGAATCCAAGCTCGCGGCCGTCGCGTCGCACGGCGACAGCGACATACATCATCGACGCCGCCACCGTGCGGCTGAACCGCGTCGACACCCCACGCCCCTCCTGACGCGCGTCGAGCACCTCGGGTCGGCTGCCGTGATCGTCCATCCCCGAAGGATTTTCCTCGGAATCCGCGATGACGGTTCCGTCCAATCGGATCACGGTGTAGCGGGTCCGGGTATCGCGACCGAGTTGCTCCACGCGATCCTGGAGGCGATCGCCACCCACGCCGGCGAGGGCCGGGACAGCCACCTCGGCAAGCAGGGTCGCTCGGTTCGACAATGACCGCTCGACGCTCTCGAGCAGATCCTGCCCCACCCTGCGCGAGGTCAGCACACCCACGACACTCACGGCCAGCACCACGAGGACGGCATAGCTCGCGTAGAGCTTCCAGAAGAACCGGGAGCCGAGCATCTCTCAGGCCTGCCGATCCGTGAAGCGATATCCGACGCCGCGAATCGTCTCGATGCGTGCTCGGTGCCGCCCGAGCTTGCTCCGGATCCCGCGGATGTGGACGTCGATGTTGCGGTGCACCACGTACGCTCCCTCGCCGATCACCCGACTCACCAGCTGGTCCCGCGTGAACACCCGCCCCGGATGGGAGCCGAGCAGATGCAGCAGGCGCAGCTCCGTCGGCGTGAAGTCGACGGCCGCGCCGTCGACCAGCACTTCGTGCCTGGACGGGTCGATCACCAGGTTCTCGAACACCAGACGGACGTCGTCGCCTTCCCCGTCACGCAGGGGAACGCGCCGCAGCACGGTCTTCACTCGGGCAACGAGCTCCTTCGGGCTGAACGGCTTCGTCACATAGTCGTCGGCGCCGAGCCCGAGGCCGAGCACGATGTCCGACTCCTCTCCCTTGGCCGTCACCATGATGACCGGGATGTCCCTGGTCACGGCGTCCGACTTGAGCTTGCGGCACACCTCGAGCCCGTCGAGACCTGGCAGCATCAGGTCGAGCAAGATCAGCCGCGGCGCCTCCTGGCGTGCGACCTCGATCGCGTCGGCACCGTCCCGCGTGCTCAACACGCGGTAGCCCTCGCGGGAGAGCGTGTACTCGAGGACGTCGAGAATGTCGGCCTCGTCCTCGACGACGAGGATCTTCGCACGAGTCGCGGTTGCGGCGGACCCGCCTGCCAATGGTCGATGCACGCCCAAAAGGTACATGGGGGCCGTCAAGGCACCATATAGCTGGCGTACGATCGTCTGTGCAGGCAGAAACCCCGGTAGCGAGCGCACTTCTATTGGGGCCGGATGGTATCCCGGGAATGAAACGACGGACGGTCCATGTACTCGGGGACGACTGGGTGGTGTGGGAGACCCGGGTGGATCACCGGGACTCGGTCAAGCTGTTCGGCTCGATCGTCGAGAGGGACGGCCGCTACAAGGTGGTGGGCATCATCGAAGACTGAGGCCGCGGGGCGCCCGCCGGGCGCCGCTCACCACCCATCCCCACCGAACTGTCTGAACAAGACCCGCCGGCGGGCCCGGTGCGCTTCCACCAGCTCGCGCTTCGCGAACAGCTTGATCAACGCGAGGCCGGCAATGAAGCCCCCCAGATGCGCCACGAACGCCACGCCCCCGCCGCTGGCCGCTCCGGTCATCATGGGCACGCTGCCGAGGAGCTGCAGGAACATCCAGTAGAGCAGCATGAAGTAGGCAGGCACGGCAATGGTCGTGATGAAGAACCCGAGGAACACCAGGAGGTGGACCCGCACCCGCGGGTACAGCACCAGGTACGCCCCCATCACACCGCTGATCGCCCCGGACGCCCCGACCATCGGAATGACCGACGAAGGATCGGCCAGCATCTGCGCCGCAGCCGCCGCGATACCGCACACCAGATAGAAGCCGACGAACCGCGCATGGCCCATGGCGTCCTCGATGTTGTTCCCGAAGACCCAGAGGAACCACATGTTTCCGATCAGGTGAAACCATCCGCCGTGCATGAACATCGAGCTGATCACGCTGAACCACGAGCCCCCGCTCGACAGCCGGCAGGCCACACCCGACCCGAGCGGCACCCGGGTGCCCTCGGGCACCCGTCCGAGCAGTTCGGCCGGGATGAGGCCGTGCTCGCACACCGAGCTGGCAAGGGCCGATGGCGCGCCAGCTCCCTGCACGACCAGCCAAACCAGGCTTGTCAGCACGATGACCGCGACTGTCACGACGGGGGTGAGGATTGTCGGGTTTTCGTCTTTGTACGGGATCACGTTGCGCCGTCCGGGAGCATCCTAAGGTGTTACCAGGTAGCTAGTTACAAGGAAAACCCGCGAAAGGACCTCACTGCCAATGTGGCAGGAAACTATGGTATGCCCATTGCGACTGCGACCGGCGTCATGCTGTACGAATCTATACTCCAACGACGGGGAGAGTCCGACAAATGGCCGAAAAAGTGATTGGGATCGATCTGGGCACCACCAACTCGGTCGTGGCCGTGATGGAGGGTGGTGACCCGATCGTCATCCCCAACTCGGAGGGGGGCCGGACGACCCCGTCGGTGGTGGCGTTCACCAAGGACGGGGAGCGCCTGGTCGGGCAGGTGGCCAAGCGACAGGCCATCACCAACCCGAGGAACACGGTCTTCTCCATCAAGCGGTTCATGGGCCGACGGATGGGCGAGGTCGAGACCGAGATCTCCGAGGTGCCCTACAAGGTCGCGTCCGGACAGAACAACCTGGCCTCGGTCGAGATCGGCGACAAGCGGTACACGCCGCCCGAGATCTCGGCGATGATCCTCCAAAAGATGCGGCAGACGGCCGAGGACTATCTCGGGCACTCGGTCCAGAAGGCCGTGGTGACCGTCCCGGCGTACTTCAACGACGCTCAGCGCCAAGCGACGAAGGACGCGGGCAAGATCGCCGGTCTCGAGGTCCTGCGGATCATCAACGAGCCCACGGCGGCGTCGCTCGCCTACGGGCTCGAGCGCAAGGTCGAAGAGAAGATAGCCGTGTTCGATCTCGGCGGTGGTACGTACGACATCTCGGTCCTCGAGCTGGCCGAAGGCGTGTTCGAGGTGAAGGCCACCAACGGTGACACGCATCTGGGCGGTGACGATTTCGACCAGCGGATCATCGACTGGCTGGTCGAGGAGTTCCGCCGTGACCAGGGCATCGACCTGTCCAAGGACGCCATGGCGCTCCAGCGGCTCAAGGAGGCCGCGGAGAAGGCCAAGATGGAGCTGTCGAGCCGCCCGCAGACCGACATCAACCTGCCGTTCATCACGGCCGACCAGGCCGGCCCGAAGCACCTGAACGTGCAGCTGACCCGGGCCAAGTTCGAGCAGCTGGTCGACGATCTGTTCGAGCGGACCAAGGCGCCGATGGAAAAGGCGCTGACAGACGCCGGCCTCAAGCCGTCCGACATCGACGAGGTCATCCTGGTCGGCGGCTCGACCCGCATCCCGAAGGTACAGGACATCGTCAAGGAGTTCTTCGGTAAGGACCCGCACAAGGGAGTGAATCCGGACGAGGTGGTCGCGATCGGCGCCGCGATCCAGGGGGGCGTCCTGGCCGGCGAGGTGAAGGACGTCCTGTTGCTCGACGTGACGCCGCTGTCGCTCGGCATCGAGACGCTTGGCGGGGTCACGACCGTGCTCATTCCACGGAACACCACCATCCCGACCAAGAAGTCCGAGGTGTTCTCGACGGCGGAGGACAACCAGACGACGGTCGAGATCCATGTGCTGCAGGGCGAGCGGGAGATGGCGATCAACAACCGAACGATCGGCCGGTTCCAGCTCACGGGCATCCCGCCCGCGCCCCGCGGCATGCCGCAGATCGAGGTCACGTTCGACATCGATGCAAACGGCATCCTGCACGTCTCAGCCAAGGACAAGGCGACGGGCAAGGAACAGAAGATCCGCATCGAGGCCTCGAGCGGCTTGTCCGACGGCGAGATCGATCGGATGGTCAAGGACGCCGAGCAGCATGCGTCCGACGACAAGCATCGGCGCGATGAGGTCGACCAGCGCAACCGGCTGGACACGCTCGTGTACGAGGTGGAGAAGAACGTGAAGGAGTGGGGCGACCGCCTCGATTCGGCCAATCGGGACCGGCTCAACGCCGCGGTCGAGTCGGCCAAGCAGGCGCTCCGGTCCGGCGAGGGTGCCCAGATCAAGACGGCCCTCGAGGAGCTCTCCCAGGCGTACTCGGCGGCGGGCGCGTCACTGTACCAGGCGAGCCAGGCGGAGCAGGCGGCCGAGGCCGGTCCGGCTGATGGGGAGGCCGCCGAGGAGCCGGCGCAGGAAGAGGTCGTAGAGGCGGACTACGAGATCGTGGATGACTCGAAGCCCCAGTCATAGGGGGTGCGCGCGGGGCGGGTGAAACACCCGCCCCCGCGCGGGGTTCAATGAAGTCAGGTTGTCACAGCGTATTCACCTGAAGTGCTTGGTTGATATGTCGCGAACCAAAGACTGGATCAAATTCGGATCGCTGGTCGGCATCACGCTGGCCTTGGCGGTGGCCTTCATCACTGTGGTCGATCTACCCCAGCGGTCGGAGGCGCAGCAGCCGACGTCTTCGGTGCTGCGCGAGCGACCGGCGCCGGTCGAGGCAGCGCAGCCCGTCGTCGACCTCGGCAACGCGTTCACCAGCGTTGCGGAAGTCGTGCGACCTGCTGTGGTCTACATCGACGCGACGCGGCAGGCCGACCGTGGAAGTACGGAAGAGCACCCCGATCTTCCTGCGCCGTTCGATCGGTTCTTCCAGCAGCCTGATCAGGAGCGCCTCCCGCGCGGTACGGGCTCCGGCTTCATCATCTCTCCCGACGGCTACATCATCACGAACAACCACGTCGTGGAGAACGGTGTACGGCTCGACGTGCGGCTGTTCGACGGCCGCAAGTTCTCCGCAGAGATCGTGGGCCGGGACGCGGATACGGACGTCGCGGTCATCAAGATCGAGGCCGACGACCTCCCGGCGGTGTCGCTCGGTAACTCGGATTCGCTCCGGGTTGGCGAGTGGGTCCTCGCCATCGGCAACCCGCTGGGTAACGCGTTCTCCTTCTCGGTCACCGCGGGGATCGTGAGCGGGCGCGGTCGGGTCTTGGGTGGGCTCCAGCGAACGCAGTGGAATATCAGCGACTTCATTCAGACCGATGCGGCCATCAATCCCGGCAACTCGGGCGGTCCGTTGGTGAACATTCGCGGACAGGTCGTGGGTGTGAACTCCGCCATCGCGAGCCAGACGGGGTTCTACTCGGGCTACAGCTTCGCCGTACCGATCAACCTCGCACGGATCGTGGCCGACCAGTTGATCCGTGAGGGCAAGGTGACCCGTGCCGCGCTGGGCGTGCAGGTCCAGGCGGCCGACGACGAGGACGCCGAGTATGTGGGTTTGGCCGAGGTGCGCGGTGTAGTCGTCCAAGGCTTCGCCGGTGAAGACAGCCCCGCGCAGGAAGCCGGGCTACGAGTCGGTGACGTGATCGTGGCCGTGGACGGCGAGCCGGTCGACTATGTCGCTCAGCTGCAGCAGCTCGTCGGCTTCAAGCGGCCCGGCGAGCGGACGGAGATCACGGTCATGCGTGCCGGCGGCGAGCGCCGCACGCTCACCGTGCGGCTCACCGAGGCAGGGGCTCCGCCCCAGCAGCGGGCGCAAGCCGGCGGCGACACCGAGCCGGAGGAATCGTTCAACTACGAAAGCCGCCTTGGCATCGAGGTCGAGCAGCTGACGCCCGACATGGCCCGGGCGGCCGGCGTGCCAAGCGACGAGATGGGCCTCCTGGTGACCGGTGTGGATCCGAACGGCCCCTCGCGAGACGACCTGGGCGCAACCAATGCGCGGCAGGGGTTCGTCTCCGTCATCACGCATATGAACGGGGAGCGGATCCGGACGCGGGCCGAGTTGGAGCGTGCCCTCCAGAACGTGCGCCCGGGCGGCGTGATCTCCCTCCAGCTCTACGAGATTCTGGGGGATACCCCCCGCACCCGGGTCGTGCGACTCAGGGTCGGCGGGTGAGAACGAGCCGGCGCTGGCCGGCCTGTACATAGATCCGGGCGCATCGGCCACTGGTCGGTGCGCCCGTTTCGCTTGGCGCAACGGCGGTCAGGCTGCGACACTCCGATCATTCGGGCGCCGCTTGGTCTGCCCGCCCGAATGACGGTCTACGTCTTGTCCACCACCATCAGGCCCAACAGCAGCGGCAGGTAGACGATCGTCACCAGGAACAGCCGCCGTGCCTTCCGCGCTGCGTGGTCCACGGCGACGGCCGCCGTCGCGGCGATCACCAGGATGCCCATCACGGCAGCGCCGATGAAGTAGACGAGCCCCGTCGTACCGAGCACGGTCAGCGTCAGACTGACCGGCAGCAGCGCAACCGCGTAGAGGAGCGCTTGCCGGAACGTGGCGTCCGCGCCGTCGGTGACGCTCAGCATGCGCAACCCGGCACGCGCGTAGTCCTCCCGGTACA
>JBDHDN010000045.1:0-7741 GCA_039591485.1 Gemmatimonadota bacterium | reverse complement strand
CTGCCAGAGGAACAGGATCGCGAACAGCACCCACGCCTCGAGCGTGAGAGCGCCGGTGGCGGCGGCCCAGCCGCCGACAATCGGCAACGCACCCGGGATGGCACCGACCAGGGTGCTCAGCGACGTGAGACGCTTGAGGGGTGTGTACACGAACACGTAGGACCCGAGTGTCGCCGCCGCGAGGAGCGCGACGATGGGGTTGGTGAACGCGAGCAGATAGCCCACCCCTACGATCCCCAGCGCCCAGGCAAAGAGCGCGGACTCGGACGTCCTGAGCCGCCCCGACGGCAGGGGGCGCTGACGGGTTCGCCGCATTCGCGCATCGATCTGCCGCTCGAGCAGCTGGTTCAGCGCGTTACTGCCGGCAGCGACCAGCGCCGATCCGATCAACGTGTGCACGAGGGTCGTCACTGCCATCGATCCGCGCGAGCCGAGGTAGAAGCCGGCCGTCACGGTGGCAAGGATGAACACCACGATGTTCGGCTTCGTCAGCTCGACGAAGTCCGCTTCTCGTCCCGATCCGGCGAAGGCAGTCACCCGCATGGCGTATTCCCGACGGCGCGGCCGGAATCTGCCGACGGCTCCCCGTGGCCGCAACCGGCCGGCGGAACCCCGACCGGAGCCGGAATGTTATCTTGCATTGATCTGACGGTGCCCGCCGGATTCGTCTCCCATCAGGTCAGAGGTACCACCCATGGACTATCGCAGGATCGGCAGTGAAGGCGTCATCGTCGGCCTCCTCGGCGCATCGGCGATCGCGGTGTGGTTCCTGATCGTCGATGCGGTGGCGAGGGAGCCGTTCTTCACCCCCGCCATGCTGGGTTCCGCCCTGTTCGTCGGCCTGGACGACCCATTGGCCGTCGAGCTCGCGGTGGCACCCGTGCTCGCCTATTCGATGGTCCACGTGCTGTCGTTCGTGGTCGTGGGGCTCCTCGCGTCAGCCCTGGCCTGCCAGGCGGAGCGGTCACCGTCCACCCTGTTTCTCGCCGTCGTGCTCTTCGCCGTGTTCGGCTTCGGGTTCTTCACTATCTGGACGATCCTCGGCCCGCCCATCCTGGGGGCGCTCGCGTGGTGGAGTGTGGCGATCGGTAACGGGATCGCCGCGCTGGTGATGGGCTACTACCTCTGGCGCAGGCACCCACGGCTACGCGAGCAGCTCGCCGCCCACCCGCTGGGCACCACGGACGACGATCCCGCAGGGGGCATACGCGCCCCGGAGTGAGCGAAACGACGGGCCCAAACGCCGATGACCGCGCCGGAGGAGCTCCGCCGGCGCGGTCGTCGTAGGTGGACTCAGGCTGCGGTCAGGCCCCCGACCCGCCGAGCGTGAACACCCCGAACAGAAACAGCAGCGCAATGGCGACGCCCAAGGCGATGAGCACCGGTATCGTCAGGATGGCCGTGAACAACGGGTGGTCGCCCTTGAGATGCATGTAGAACATCACCACGAGCGCGAACTTGGCCGCGGAGAGGGTGAGGAGGATCGGTGCGAGGAACGCCTCGAACGCCGGCACGTAGAACACCCCCACCTCGACGAGGGTGATGACCGTCAGCACCGCCGCGATGGTGACGTAGGTCCCCGTGCCCGGGTGCTTGTGCTCCGCGTTCGTCTCGGTCATCGGGAAGTCCTCAAGAGAGCAGGTATACGACCGTGAAGATCACGATCCACACCACGTCCACGAAGTGCCAGTACAGGCCGGTGATCTCGACCACCATCGCCTTGTCGGGTCCGAGCTTGCCCTGAAACGAGCGGACGAGCAGCGTCAACAGCAACAGCACGCCGACAGCCACGTGCGCGCCGTGCGTACCCGTCAGCACGAAGAACGTCGAGCCGAACAGGTTCGTCTTGATCGTCAGACCCTCGTGCACGAAGTGGGTGAACTCGTAGGCCTGAAACCCGAGGAACACGAGGCCGAGCGCTGCCGTCGCGAAGATCCAGACACGTGACCACCGCTGCTCGCCTCGTGTCACCGCCGCCAGCGCCAGTACCATGGCCAAACTCGACATGAGCAGCACGAAGGTGCTGATGGAGGTCAGCGGGATGTCGAGGATCTCTCCGGGCATCGGGCCGCTGATGCTCTGTCCCTGATATACGAGATACGTCGAGATCAGGGTGCCGAACAGCAGGCACTCGGACCCGATGAAGGTCCACATGGCCAGCTTCCGGTTGTCGAGGCCCGTGCTCGTGTGATGCGCGACTGCCGACATGTCAGACCTCGAAGGGCTCGAAGGCCCAGAAGTAGAGCGCCAGAACCAGCACGACCCCCCCCCCGACCACGACCAGCACCGATTTCAGGATCGCACCGGTCGCCGCGATGACGATGCCCAGCGAGGCAACGAGTGGCCAGTACGAGCCGTCCGGCACGTGCACCGGCTCGGGGGGCGTGGCCGGCACCTCGGTCATGCCACCCTCCGCCCACAGCGGCAATCGGCTGCGCACCTCCGGAATGACCGAGAAATTGTAGACCGGCGGAGGAGACGGGATCGCCCACTCGAGGGTCGCAGCACCCCACGGGTTCTGCTCCACTGGAGTGCCCCGGCGCCGCGACCAGAGGACGTTGAACACGAACACGAGCGCCCCGGCCCCCGTGACGAAGGCGCCGACCGTCGCGATCATGTTCATCGTATCGAGTCCGAGGGCGGCATCGTACGTGTAGATACGCCGCGGCATGCCCAGGAGCCCGATGAAGTGCATCGGGAAGAAGGTCAGGTTCGCGCCGAGAATGGTGAGCCAGAAATGCAGCTTGCCGATCGGCTCGCTCAGCATCCGACCGGTCACCTTCGGCCACCAGTAGTAGATGCCGGCGAAGATCCCGAGCATCGCACCACCGAACAGCACGTAGTGGAAGTGCGCCACCACGAAGTACGTGTCGGTCTGCTGCAAGTCGGCCGGGGGCGAGGAGTGCATCACGCCCGAGAGTCCGCCGATGATGAACATCGCGATGAACCCGATCGCGAACAGCATCGGGGTCGTGAACCGGATGCGCCCTCCCCACATCGTCGCGATCCAGTTGAAGATCTTCACACCCGTCGGGATCGCGATCATCATCGTCGTGGCCGAGAACACCGAGTCGGCGACCGGGCCAAGCCCCACCGAGAACATGTGGTGCGCCCACACGCCCCACCCGAGGATACCGATCAGCAGCCCGGAATAGACCACGATCGCATAGCCGAACAGCGGCTTGCGTGAAAATGTCGGGATGACCTCCGAGATGATCCCCATCGCCGGCAGGATCAGGATGTAGACCTCGGGGTGCCCAAACAGCCAGAACAGGTGCTGCCACAGGAGCACGTCGCCGCCCGCGGCGACGGAGTAGAACGTCGTGCCGAACGTCCGGTCGAACATCAGGAAGACGAGCGCCACCGTGATCACCGGGAAGGCGGTGACGACGATGAACTGGGTGACGAGGGTCATCCACGTGAACACCGGCATGCGCATGATCCGCATGCCGGGCGCGCGCATGTTCACGATCGTCACAATGAAGTTCACACCGGCGGCAATCGACGCAACACCGAGGATCTGCAGCCCCAGTACCCAGAAGTCGATGTTCATGCCGGGGGAGTACTGCGTGCTCGTCAAGTTGGCGTAGCCGAACCAGCCTGCGTTCGGGGCAGCGCCGAACACGAAGCTCGCATTCATGAACAGCCCGCCGAGGAGGAACACCCAGTAGCTGAACGCATTCAGCCGCGGGAAGGCGACGTCGCGGGCGCCGATCTGGAGGGGGACGACGAAATTGAAGAATGCGGCGGACAGCGGCATCACAGCCATGAACACCATGGTCGTACCGTGCATCGTGAACAGCTCGTTGTACGCCTCCGCGCTCACGACGGTGTTGCCCGACGACGCCAGCTGCACTCGGATGAGCAGCGCCTCGAGCCCGCCTACCAGGAAGAACACGAACGCCGTGACCCCGTAGAGGATGCCGATGCGCTTGTGGTCCGTGGTGGTGATCCAGCTCCAGATCCGCGCCCCGAGCGACATCGGGTCCCTCGCCGAGTCGTGTGTCACAACCGAGGTTGCCATCGCGTGATCCTCGCTAGTTCAGGCTCTGGAGATACGCGACCAGCGCCGCGATCTCGTCCTCGGTGAGGGGGATCTTGGGCATCAGGCTCCCCGGTTTCTCCGCCGGCGGATCCCGTAGCCAGCGAGCCAGCCCTTCGGCGTCGTTGGGCAGGATGCCCGCGGCGATGGTCCCGCGTGACGCGAGGTGCGTCAGATTCGGTCCCAGCACGCCGGGCGACCGACCCTCGATGACGTGGCAGGCGATGCACCCCTTCGTCATGTAGACCTGGGCGCCGGCCTGGGCGGTTTCCGGCAGCGAGTCGATTGCCGTGGGCAGTTCCAACTGGTTCTCGACCCAGCGATCGAAGTCCGACGCGGCATCCACCACGACCCGGAACCGCATGTTCGCGTGCGAGTCGCCGCAGAACTCCGCGCACTGACCGTACACCTCGCCGACGGAGTCGGCGGTGAACGCAATGCGGGTCGTGCGGCCCGGCATGACATCGCGCTTGCCGCCGAGCTTGGGCACCCAGAAGGAGTGGATCACGTCGTCCGACGTCATCGTGAGCGCGATCGGCCTGCCCTGCGGCACATGTAGCTCGTTGGCTGTGGTGATCCCGTATTCCGGATAGGAGAACGCCCACCACCACTGTTTGCCCACCACCTCCACCTCGAGCGCCCCGGGCGGTGGTGCCCCGTCGGTGCGGAAGATCGTGCGAATGGTGGGGACCGCGATGAACACCAGCACGACCGCCGGCGCGAGTGTCCAGGCCACCTCGAGCGCCGTGCTGCCGTGGATCTGTCGCGGCTCCCCGGCGCCGGGGCGGTCGCGGTAGCGGACGACCACCACGAGCAGGGCGGTCTCGACGACGACGAAGACGCCAAGCGCCCACCAGAAGATGGTCCGGTAGAGGGTATCGATGTCGCGGCTGAAGTCGGCCGTCGGGTGCAACGACGACTGCGGGTATTCAGCTGAACAGGCTGTGAGTCCGATCGCAGCAGCGATCAGGAGCAGTGCGACGGTCGACCCCTTCACGCCTCTGGAGTGAGAAATACGCCGATCCTTGACCAGTGGAGAAGTTGCCCGCGAAACGTACCCCCCGAAAACATGCGGCTCCGCCTGGAGCGGAGCCGCGAAAAATTACCCACCTCCCCTCCTCAGGTCAATCCGAATTGGGCGGTCCCCCCGGGCCTCGGTGGAGCGGTATCTTTCGGCGGTGGCGGCCGATTCTCGGCGTCGCCATGCACGCTCGAAACCCCGCACAAGGAGCAGGTCGATGGATATGCAGCACACGAGCTACGGCATGCGCGTGGAGGTTCCCCTGGGCTACGATCAGGCCGTCGAGAAGGCACGCGATGAGCTTGCGAAGGAGGGGTTCGGGGTCCTCACGGAGATCGACGTCAAGGCAACCATGAAGAAGAAGCTCGACGTCGACTTCCGACCCTACATCATCCTAGGTGCCTGCAACCCACCCCTGGCCCACCAAGCTCTCTCCGCGGAGTCGGACATCGGCCTCCTGCTGCCCTGTAACGTCATCGTCTACGCCACGGACGACCCGGCGCAGTGCGTGGTCGCCGCGATCGATCCGGTGGCGCAGCTCGAGATCTCGGGCAACCGGGACATCGGTCCGGTGGCGGAGCAGGTGAAGCAGCGGCTGCAGCGCGTCCTCAAGGGCGTCGCCGCCTGATCACACGGAACGCTGCGTCGATCGCGAGCGGGCGGGATCCGAGATCTGGCGGGTCCCGCCCGCTCCCGTATCTTACCCGTCGATTGTTCCCCCTCGCCCACCCCGATCCCGTGACTCCGATGCCTGAACCCCCGACCAGATCCTGTGCCGACTCCGGCCTCGACCGACGCGCCTTCATGCGCCACGTCGCGAGCCTCGGACTTGCCGGCACCGCATTCCCTGCAGCCCTCTGGGCCGTAGCCCAAGAACAGGGCCGCATCACGAAGGCCACCATCCAGTGCGCCGAGGGGATCGCCGGCCTCGAGTTCTCGGATGCGGAGCGTGAGTTGATGCTCGAGGGGGTGAACGCGAATCTCGAGGCGTTCGAGAGACTGCGGTCGGTCAGCATCCCCAACGCCGTACCGCCGGCGCTCCAGTTCGAGCCGGTACTTCCAGGGAGCCAGCCGCAGCTGGTTCGGCGGCGGAGCCGCCGCAGCCGCCCCACGACGGTCCGCCCGCTTAATCTCGAGGACCTGGCGTTCCGGTCGATCCCCGAGCTGGCCGAGCTGCTGCGCACACGGCAGGTGACGTCCGAGGAGCTGACCCGGATGTACCTCGACCGTCTGCGTCGTCACGGCGCGGCGCTCGAGGCCTTCATCACGATCACGGAAGATCTGGCGATCTCGCAGGCTCGGCGGGCGGACGCCGAGATCGCAGCTGGGCACTATCGCGGGCCGCTGCACGGGATTCCGTGGGGCGCCAAGGACCTGCTCGCCGAGGACCAGTACCGGACGACCTGGGGCGCCAAGACGTATGAGGATCAGGTGATCCCGTACGACGCGACGGTGGTGCAGCGCCTCGAGGAGGCGGGCGCCGTGCTGATCGCCAAGCTCACACTGGGTGCCCTCGCCTGGGGCGACGTGTGGTTCGGTGGTCGTACGCGCAATCCGTGGAATACCGAGCAGGGCTCGTCGGGCTCGTCCGCGGGATCGGCGTCGGCGACCGTCGCGGGCCTCGTGGGATTCAGCATCGGTAGCGAAACGCTGGGCTCGATCGTCTCGCCGGCCACCCGCTGCGGGGCCACGGGTTTGCGCCCCACCTTCGGGCGGGTGAGCCGCCACGGCGCCATGGCCTTGTCCTGGAGTATGGACAAGCTCGGTCCGATCTGCCGCAGCGTGGAGGACTGTGCGCTCGTGTTCGAGGCGATCCACGGCGCCGATGGCGAGGATCCCACCGCCCGCACCCTGCCATTCGCCTGGGACAGCGCGTTGGGCGTCGGTGAGCTCCGGCTGGGCTATTACCGCAGCGCGTTCGAGAGCGAGCAAGCCACCGACTTCGATCGTGCAGGGCTCGCGGCGCTGCGCGAGTTAGGCGTGCCGCTCATCCCGATCGAGATGCCAGACCAGTTCCCCGTCGACGCGATACGGTTCATCCTGAACGTCGAGGCCGCGGCGGCGTTCGACGAGCTGACCCGCTCGAACCGGGATGACCTTCTCGTTCGGCAGATCGAGCGGGCGTGGCCCAACGTCTTCCGCCAGTCACGGCTCATCCCGGCGGTGGAATACGTGCAGGCCAACCGCATGCGCACGATGCTCATGGGCGCGGTCGAGGCCGCCATGGACGGGGTCGACGTCTTCATCACGCCGTCCTACGGTGGCAATGTCCTGCTCACCACCAACCTCACCGGCCATCCGGCCGTGACCGTACCGAACGGGTTCCAGGAGGACGGCACCCCGGTGAGCATCTCGTTCATCGGCAGGCTGTTCGGTGAGGCCGAACTGCTCGCTGCTGCGAGGGCGTTCCAGGACGCGACCGGCTTCCACCTCGAGCGACCGCCCGCGTTCCTGCCGGCGGAGACACCACCGGCGTGAGCCTGCACCTCCCGGTGGGTGCGGACGCACGGCGCGGGAGGCACGATGCATCGACGTGAGTTCGTCCAGGGAACGATGAGCGTCTTGGCCGCCGGCGCGCTGCAGTCCGGACGAGGACAGGATGGCGACACCGTCCTCCGCGGCGGCACCGTGTTCGACGGGACCGGCGGGCCACCCCGCCAGGAGGACGTGCTGGTCTC